>UQIY01000001.1 GCA_900541195.1 uncultured Collinsella sp.
TCTTGAGCCAGCCCCAAGTGGCGGCCGGCATAGCGTTGACCTGCTCGAGCGTGGTAGCAGCGGTGTTGGTTTCCTGTTTCATTATCCGATCGCTCCTTCCATCTCGAGCTTGATCAGGTTGTTCATCTCGACGGCGTACTCAAGCGGCAGCTCCTTGGAGACCGGGTTGGCAAAGCCGTTGACGATCATGGTGCGGGCCTCTTCCTCCGATATGCCGCGGCTCATCAGGTAGAACACCTTGTCGTCGCCGATGCGGCCGATGGTGGCCTCGTGGCCGATGTCGACGTTCTTGGCGCGGATGTCCATGGCGGGGATGGTATCGGAGCGGCTCTGGTCGTCGAGCATCAGCGACTGGCAGCTCACGGTTGCTTTGGAACCTTCGGCCTTAGGCGTGGCCACGATGGAGCTGCGGAAGGTCTGGATGCCGCCGCTCTTGGAGATACCCTTGGTCTCGACGGTTGCCGAGGTGTCGGGCGCGTTGAGCACGACCTTGCAGCCGGTATCGAGGTTCTGGCCGGCGCCGGCAAAGGTAATGCCGGTAAAGCTCGAGCGGGCGCGACGGCCGTTGAGCACGCTCATGGGGTAGAGGTAGCCCACGTGGCTGCCGAAGGAGCCGCTGATCCACTCGATGTCGCCGTCCTCGTCCACGCGCGCACGCTTGGTGTTAAGGTTGTACATGTTCTTGGACCAGTTCTCGATGGTCGAGTATCGCAGGTGCGCACGCTTGCCCACAAAGAGCTCCACAGCGCCGGCGTGGAGGTTGGCCACGTTGTACTTGGGTGCGGAGCAGCCCTCGATAAAGTGCAGGTCGGCGTCGTCCTCGACGATGATGAGCGTGTGCTCAAACTGGCCGGCGCCCTTGGCGTTGAGGCGGAAGTAGCTCTGCAGCGGAAAATCGAGCTTGGTGCCCTTGGGCACGTAGACAAACGAGCCGCCCGACCACACGGCACCGTGCAGTGCCGCAAACTTGTGGTCGGTGGGCGGGATGAGCGTCATAAACTTCTCGTGGATGAGCGGCTCCCACTGCGGGTCGTGCAGGGCCTCTTCGATGCCGGAGTAGACGATGCCCATCTTGGACGCGGTGTCCTGCATGTTGTGGTAGACCAGCTCGGAGTCGTACTGCGCGCCGACGCCCGCCAGGTAGCTGCGCTCTGCCTCGGGGATGCCCAGGCGCTCAAAGGTGTTCTTGATGTCGTCGGGCACCGACTCCCAGTCGTGCTTTTGGTCGGTGTTGGGCTTGACGTAGGTGACGATGTTGTCCATGTCCAGGCCCTCGATGGAGGGGCCCCACGTCGGGTCGGGGAAACGATTGAAGATCTCGAGGGACTTGAGGCGCAGGTCGAGCATCCACTGCGGCTCGTCCTTCTTGGCGCTGATCTCGCGCACGATGTCGGGCGTGATGCCGGCGTCGAGGCGCTCGAATCCCTCCTCGCCATAGGTGAAGTCGTAGAGGCTGCGGTCGATGTCCGCAACCTCGGTGCGGTTCTTGGTCATTGCGTCGCCCCTTTACGCCTGCTGCTCGGCAGCGTCGGCTTCGGCCTTGGCGCGTTGCTCGGCGGCCTCGCGCTCGAAGGTCTCAAAACCGTTCTTGTCGATCCAGGGGATCAGCGAGGCGTCGTCCTCGCGCACAATATGGCCCTTGACCATAACGTGGACGCGGTCGACATCCAGGTGCTCCAGGATGCGCGTGTTGTGCGTGATGATGAGCATGGAGCCGTCGCAGCTCTTGCGGTAGGCGTCCATGCCGTGGCTAACGGTGGACAGGGCGTCGACGTCCAGGCCCGAGTCGGTTTCGTCCAGGATGGCGAGCTTGGGCTGCAGCAGCAGAAGCTGGAGCATCTCGACCTTCTTTTTCTCGCCGCCCGAGAAACCTACGCCCAGCTCGCGGTTGAGGTAGGCGGTGTCCATGTTGAGCTCGGCCGCGAGCTCCTTGACGCGACGGCGGAACTCCTTGCCCTTCATCTCCAGGCCGGGGCGGCCGGCGATGCTGGCGCGCAAAAAGCTCGACAGCGGCACGCCCGGGATCTCGACCGGGGCCTGGAAGCTCAGGAACAGGCCGGCGCGCGAACGCTTGTCGGTGGTGAGATCGGTGATGTCTTGGCCGTCAAAGACGATGCGGCCGTCGTTGACGGTATAGACGGGGTCGCCCATGACCAGGTGGCCGAGGGTGGACTTGCCGGCGCCATTGGGTCCCATCAACACGTGGGTCTCGCCGGCGGCGACGTTGAGGTTGACGTTGTGGAGGATGGTCTTTTCGTCCACGGAGGCGGTCAGACCTTCGATGGAAAGCAGCGGATTTGCGCTCATGCTGTCCCTCTCTGTATATGGTGTACTCATAGGTGTACTAAACCCTAGGAATCTTCTCGGAATAAAGTTACTATGGGTTCGGCGTTAGTCAAGGGAAAACCCGACTAATCCACTCGACTTTTTAGATGTGGGACATAATAATCAGGTTTGTTTGCCCCGCGTGCATAAGATTTGGGACAAACACTCCTGGGTTTTTGTCCCAGGAACAACGGGAGGGTAGGTATGCTCATTTCTTCTAAGGGCCGCTATGCCCTCCGACTGATGATCTATATCGCAGCGCTTGGTGATACCGAGGGCAAGATTGCCCTGCGCGAGGTCGCCGACCGCGAGCATATCTCACAAAAGTATCTGGAGCAGTTGGTTCGTCCGCTTATGAAAGCGGGCCTGCTTAAGAGCGTGCGCGGCAAGGGCGGCGGCTACATGATGGCCAAGGACCCCGCCGAGGTGCGTGCCGGCGACATCCTGCGTGCCGTTGAGGGCAGCACGGCTCCGGTGGCGTGCGATGGCATCGACAACAGCTGTACTCGCAGCGACCTTTGCTCGACCGTCAAGTTCTGGCGCGGTCTGGACGACGTGATCGAAAAGTATGTCGACGGCGTGACCCTGGCCGACCTAGCCGCCGTCCCTGAGATCAACTTTGACATTAAGCTGTAGCTCGAGCGCAATTCCTTAAGATTTCGCGGAGGGTTGTTGCCGTTTACCGAGTGATTGTTGTGCAACAACGGGCGAGCTGTAATACTTAAATCCATCTTTGCAAACTGCACTTTAACTACACCAATGCAGGGAGGATCTTATGCAGCCCAAGCATTCCGCCATTGTCGCGGGTCTTACGTTGGCGCTTTCGTTTGGCGTCGTTGCCGTGCCTGCGACCGCTATGGCCGAGGAGCCCACGCCGGGCGTTGCCTCGGATGCCACCGATATCGATAAGGGCCTCTACACTCAGCAGTCTTTCTCGGGCGTGCTGAGGTCGGTTCAGGGCGTTTCGTTTGTCAACGTGACCGACGAGATGAAGTACTTCACCAAATATGAGAGCCACGGCAACTATAACCAGGGCTTTTCGTATGGCGACGGCTATAACGCGCTGGGCTATTACCAGTTCGACCGCCGTTGGTCGCTCATTCCGTTTATGAAGCAGGTCTACAACTACGATTCTGCCAAGTACGGCATGCTTAAGGCCGCGATCGATCGCGGTGGCGAGATCTCTAACGCGAATAACCCCATGTATGCGAACGGGCAGTTCACCGAGCTGGGCCGCATTGCGCAGGAGGCCTTCCAGGGCGCTTATAACACCGACCCTGCCGAGTTCTCGGCGCTGCAGGATGCGTATGCATATAACTCGTACTATGCGGTGACCGAGGCGTGGCTCAAGGACGCGCTTGGCATTGACATTTCCGGCCGTGCCGACTGCGTCAAGGGCATGGTGTGGAGTATTACCAACATGTGCGGCACCGGTGGCTGCCAGGACTTTTTCCGTTGGGCAAATCTCTCCAACAACATGACTGACCGCGAGTTTGTGACGGCGCTTTCGGGCAGCGTGGTTGATAACGTGGCGCGCAAGTATTCGAGTCAGCCTCAGTACCATGAGGGGTGGAAGAATCGCTACAAGAACGAGCTTAAGGACTGTCTGGTCTACATTGCCGAGGACGAGGCTGCCGCGGCAACGCCCGTGGAGCCTGAGCCCACGCCGGCGCCCGGCCCGAGCATGGCGCCCGCCGCTCCCGCTGCGCCGACGCCTGATACCGATGGCGATGCGGGCGATAGCGGCGATACGGATGCGCCCTCGACCGATACGGGCAGTGGTGATGCCGGTAATGGTGGGGCTGCGTCTGGTGACATTGTTTCTGGTGATGTTTCGAGCGATTCGTCGACTTCTGGCTCCGATGGCGCTACGGATGGCACGACTTCTGGCTCTACCGATGCAGGTGCTTCCAGCGGCGCTGGCGATTCCTCTGCCGATGCTGGCTCCTCTAATGATTCTGGCTCCGATGCTTCCGAGGACGGTTCTAACGAGGGCGCCGATGCCGGTGATTCCTCGACAGAAAACAAGCCTTCTGCCGGCGAGCAGCTTGGATCCATGCTGGGATGGTCTTTGATGGCGGGCTTTAACGGCGGCTCTTCTTCTGATGAGGGGGCGTCTGACCGGGGTTCCGGCTCCAATGCCAACGGTGCTGCTGATCATTCTGCCGGTGCGGGCGCGAAGCAGTCCGTCGCCGATGCTCAGAAGACCGGTGACAAGGGCGGCACTACGACCACCGCAACGACTGCCACGACTAAGTCCTCGGGCGGCAACATGCCCAAGACGGGCGACCTCATCGTTATGGCGAGCCTTGCGAGCGCGAGCCTGGCCACGCTGGGCGCCACGTCTATCGTGAGCGGTAAGCATAAACTTGATCAGGAGAACAAGGCCGCTGGCGAGGACGGTTCCGAGGAGTAGCTTCTCGGTTGCTGAATAACTAAAGAGTTGGGACGGGGTCCGGCGCGAATGCATCGGGCCCTGTTTTGTTGTGCAACGATTAGTTATGCCCCCTCACACCCCATGTTGCTACCGTTGCCCGATATGTTTGCGCGCTACATCAGTACGTGAGAGGCCGTCATTACAATTGGAATCGTGCTGCGATTTAGGGGGAACGTTGCAATGTCTGAACAGGCAAATAATGGTTGTGCTGCCGGCTTTGGCGTACGTCTAATCGGCTGTACCGACGATGTGGTTTTGCCCATCGGCATGCACGACTATGCGGAGGCTCTTGGTTGCTGCGCGCTGGTCGACAAGACTATGTTTATTGCCGATATGCTGGATTGCGATGCGTCCGTTATGGTGTGCTGCCGACCCGAGGGTTTTGGCAAAAGCATGAACTTGTCGATGCTCAAGGCTTTTCTGGAGCATCCCGTGGTTGGTCATGCTTGCTGGAGCTTGTTTGCCGAAACTCAGATTTGGGATGCGGACGGCGGGCGCTATCGGGGCGAGTACGCCTGCTATCCGGTGATATCGCTGGACTTTTCTGGCGCTGCGAGGCCTGGCGCCGCTGTTGCCGACGTCGTGCGCGATACTCTTTCGGGCGAATGCGCTCGTCTGTTGGCGCTCTTGGAGGCTCCGGATTTAACACGAGATAAGGTGCGTCACATCGAACGCGTTGCGCGTGGCGTGGCGAGCGCGGACGAGGTTGGCTCGGTGCTCGGTGTGCTCATTGAGCTGCTGGAGATGGCCTGCGATGAGCAGGTTGTATTGCTCGTTGATGGGTACGACGCGGCGTGGTCGCCCAGCGCGAGCGCGAGGGACGCTTCCGGCGCCGGTCCGGCGGAGCTGCTCGATCGTGTGCTGTTCGACGCCATTGCCACCGCGGGCCATTCGCTACGGTTGACGTGTCTGATGGGGGAGCGTCCCGGTTCTGCCGAAGCGGCGCTTTCTTTGCGCGGTTGCTCGTATTGTCTTTCGACGCCCCTTTCGACGTGGTGCGACCGTTGGTTCGGCTTTTCGGATGCCGAGGTCGAGGCTCTGCTGAATCATGCTGGGCGCGAGGAACACCTTGATGATGCGCGTGAATGGCTCGAGGGATATCGGTTTGGCAGGGCCTATTGCTCGAGTCCGGCGCGTGTGATCGGTTTTCTGGACCGAGGCTGCACGGCGCCTGTGCGAGCCGATCTGTATGGGTATGCCGATTGCCTAAGTAGAGTAGTTTGTGACTGGAATCTTGATCGCCTTTCGGCTCTGTTCGATTTGCTCGAGGCCCATGGATGCGTTGAGGTCCCAGTCTGTTTGGGTGCTGCGGGGCTAGAGGCCTCGTCTGATGATGGCCTGTGGACGGCGCTGTATCTGTCCGGTTTCCTGACGACTGATATGACTGAAGAACCGGAGCATGACAGCTGCTCCCGTGCTCTGCGGTTGCCCAATAACGAGCTTCGCCAGACCTTTCGTCTGGTGATTATTGATTGGTTTGAGCGTGCTGCCGAGGACGTTCGAGACGTCGATGCGTTTCGAGACGGGTTGTGCCGTGGGGACGAGGATGCGGTAAAGCGGGCGTTAGACCGCATCCTGGGAGATGCGGGAATCGGTGTGAACAACCCAGATGCGCAGCTGCCATATCACCTGCTCTTGCAGGGGCTCTGCTTTGGATTGCCGGGCTATGCCAATCCTGCCTCGAGGCGAAAGCGTGGCGCGGATCGCTGGGACATCCAGGTATTTCCTACGGGCACCGTGTTTGACGTGGCAGACACGATCGGCATGCTCGACGAGCGTCCGCTGATAACGGTCAACATGATGTATGACCCCGGCGTAGACGCGCTCGGCCTGGAGCTGCTGGCCGTTCAGGCACTGCTCGACATAGAGCGCGACGGCATCGACAAGATTCGCGTACCGCGACCCGGTGTGGGCCGCATGCGCTGGGGATTCGGGTTTGACGGGTGTCGTGTGGCAGCGGTGTGCCAGCGGCTGTAGGGGTGTCCGCTACTCTGCGTCCTTCATGGGCGGCATGGGCTTCCAGTTGGGATCTTTGATGATCTTGCGAGCGTCTTTCATGCCACGGCGCAGCGCCGGGATGCCGGTCTTAAAGCACTTGTCGACCGCTGCCAGACGAATGAACTCCTTGCAAAAGGTTGCGGCATTGCCCAGGCGGAACAGCATGGGGTGGTAGTCACCGTAGATCTGCATGTAGCGGGCCAAAAAGCCGCGATTGCGCATGATGTAGTAGCGGTTGGTGTCGCTCGTGGAGTTAAGCTGGCGTTTGCCGGCGATGTCCCAGTTAGAGACGGCGCGGGCGCGCTTGAGCACCACGTCGGCAACCACGGCGGCGGGGAAGTGCTGGCTCGCAACATAGCCGTAGCAGGCATCGTCGCCGTAGATGAAAAAGCGCGCATCGGGCAGGCCGATTTGGTCGACTACGCGGCGCGAGAACAGGCCGCCTTCAAAGCACAGCTGGTTCATGGTGCGGTAGCCCTCGGGGCCCAGGTCCCACTTAGCGATGGGGTTGGGGATACCAAGCGAAAGGATGAGCTGGTACTGCCAAAAGAAGGCGCCACCGTCGAAGTCCAGGCGCGAACCCTGGATGACGTCGTAGCGGTCCGTCCATTTGGCCAGGCGCTCAATTCCCTCGGGGATAACGAGCACGTCGTCGTCCATGACCCAAAACCACTGCGCGCCCAGGTCGTAGGCGCGCTTGGTGCCAGCGGAGAAGCCACCTGCGCCGCCACCGTTTTCAAGCTGCGGGTCGTAGATGACACGGTCGGTGCCGCCTTGTGCATCTGGCTGGTCAGTGTCGATGCCCCACAGGTTGGCGAGGCGCTCGTTGAATGCGGCGCACATGGCCTCGGTCTCGCGTGAATTCTCGTTGTCGACGATCACGATACGCCAAGGCGTTGCCGTGAGCTCGGTCATGGAGTCGAACAGGTTGGCCAGAAGCTCCTGGCGCTTATAGGTGACGACGACGATGGCAAGCTTGTCGATGGGAGCGGGAAGGGTGGAAGTCATGGGGAATATATCCTTTCACGCGTGGCGGGCGAGCGCCGCACGGAAGCTATCGAATGCGTCGTTTGGACGGCACCTATTGTAAAGGGTCGCTGCGCCATGTTGGCAAGGTTTGAATAAAACGCAGGAACCTGCCATGGGCGTGGCGACCGCGATTAAGCGCAGCGCTTCGATGACTATGTTGCGTGCGGCTTTGTGCTGCATGACGTCCTTTCGTATCGGTTTGCCTCTGCGGGCTCCATAGATTATATAAACGCCCGCGGGCGGGACGACCCTTTGATACCATTAACGGCAGGTATTTCCTAAGGAGCACATTTGTCTACTAATTCCCCTGGCGGCCCTGTCCTGTCGCTGCTTGTTCCCATCTACAACGTTGAGCGCTATCTGCGCGAGTGCCTCGATTCCGCCGTGGCGCAGACGCTCGAGGACATCGAAATCATCTGCATCAACGACGGCTCTACCGACAACTCGCCGGCAATTATCCGCGAGTACATGGAGCGCGACGCGCGCGTGAAGATGATCGACAAGGCCAATAGCGGTTACGGCGACTCCATGAACCGCGGGCTTGAGATGGCGCGCGGCAAGTACGTGGGCATTCTGGAGTCCGATGACTTTATGGCGCCCGATGCGCTGGAGAAGCTCGTGGCAGCTGCCGAGCGCTTCAATACCGACTTTGCGAAGGCAAATTTTGACTTCTACTGGTCTAAGCCCGAGGAGCGCCGCTCGCTGCACGAGATGTTTAAGGCAAGGGACTGTGACAAGCCGGTGCATCCGAGCGACACGACGCAGTTCTTTAAGCAAAAGCCGTCGATTTGGTCGGCTGTGTACCGCCGTGATTTTCTTGAGCGCAACGGCATCAAGTTCCTGCCGACTCCGGGAGCATCCTTTCAGGACACGTCGTTTGCCTTTAAGGCGATCGCATGCGCCGACAAGGCTGTTTACCTGCACGATGCCGTGCTTTCGTATCGTCAGGACAACGAGAACTCCTCGGTCAATTCTTCGGCTAAGGTCTTTTGCGTCAATACCGAGTATGCCGAAATCGAGCGCTGGATCCGAGAAGATTATGCTCGCGATCACGCAAGCGATGACGTCGCCCGCATGCTCAAGTTCAATCAGCTCATTAAATACGATTCGTATATGTGGAACTATGTGCGCTTGGCACCCAAGTTCTATAAGGAGTTCCTGGTGCAGATGGCCAAGGAATTCCAAGCGGCCTTGGACGCCGGGGAGTTTTCGCTGGACGATCTTAAGCCGTGGAAGCGCGCGAATCTCGCTGCCATCCTCAAAGATCCAGAGGGCTGGGTTGACGAGCATCCGCACTTTGCAACGGATGGTGCCTTGGGGCGCGCTAAGTATTACGCCTCGGTTGGAGGCCCTGGTGTGGTCGCCGCCTTCCTCATCGAATCGCTGAGGGGGTAGGTCGGTATGGGAGAGGCCTCGATTCCCAAAGCGACTATTGTCGTTCCCGTATACAACTCCGCGCGCTCCATTCAGAGATGCCTCGACTCGCTGCTGGCACAGTCTGAGCGCTCGATTCAGGTTGTCTGTGTCAACGACGGTTCGGTTGACGATTCGCTGGGCGTCTTGCGTCAAATTGCGCAGGCCGATGACCGTGTGCTGGTGATTGACCAGGAAAACGCTGGTGTCTCGTGCGCTCGAAATGCCGGTATCGATGCCGCCGAGGGCGAGACCGTCTTTTTTGTGGACGCCGACGATTACATCGACGCCCAGACGGTCGAGTGCGTGCTGCATGCCATGGAGTCTGCAGATGCCGAGGTCGCCGTTTTTGGCGGCGTTTGCGAGCCGTCCGACGCCGCGCCCAAGCGGGTCCAGCAACTCATGAGCCCCAAGGCGGGCACTTTTGGCGCCCGTGATCCCCAGTTGCTGTTCCACGCAAACGCACAGCCCTATGCGTGCCGCGCGGCTTTTTCGCGCGAGCTGCTCAATCGCGAGGGCATACGTTTTGCCCCCGGCTTGGCCTTGGGCGAGGACGTTGTGTTCCAGTTTGCAGCTTACGCGCTGGCCTCAAAGACCGTCGTCATGCCGGTCAGGTTCTACCACTACGTGATGGAGAGCGAATCGGCGACGCACGAGTTCAACAGTGCCGAGGCACGCGCCAAAAAGCTCGACGCACACATGAGGATGCTCGAGGAAGTTATGGAAGACTGGGCGGCCTACGGCCTTTTGGACCTGTGCCCCGGAGAGCTGATTACCTGGTTCTTGGACCTTATCGTGTTTGATTTGGCGCGCTTGGATGCCGATGGTTTCCGTCGCGTGGCCGGTCGCGTCAATATGGATTTCACGACGTTTTTGGGAACGGAGTGGGCGGATATGCCTGCTAAGGGCGCCGTTTGCCGTGTTGCCCATAAGCTCGTTGCGGCGACCTCGGGCGTTTCGATGGCAGACGCCACGCTGTTCTATCTTTCGACCCGCGGTCTCAAGGCCTGCCTGGAACGCTTTATCTAATTCCAAGCGGTGCCGCCCGCCGCAACTCGGCTGCTAAAATAACCCTGTTACACGCTATTCAACAGGAGGTTCTCTTGCAGAACTCTGATACCCCTACAGTTTCGTTGCTTATTCCCATTTGCAATGTTGAGCGCTACCTGCGCGAGTGCCTCGATTCCGCTGTGACACAGTCGCTCAAGGACATCGAAATCATCTGCATCAACGATGGCTCCACCGATAGCTCGCCGGATATCATTCGCGAGTACATGGCACGCGATGCGCGCGTCAAGATGATTGACAAGGCCAACAGCGGCTACGGCGACTCGATGAATCGCGGCCTGGAGATGGCGTGTGGCGAGTACGTGGGCATTTTGGAGTCCGATGACTTTATGTTCGAGGATTCGCTCCAAAAGCTGGTTGCCAAGGCTGACGCCGAGCACGCCGATGTTGTTAAGGGCGACTTCTACCTGTACTGGTCCACGCCCAGCAAGCGCCGCGAGTTGTTTGGGATTATCGACGAGTATATGACGGGTGCGGCGTATCGTCCCGTCGATCGACCGGGCATTTTCTACCGCAAGCCGTCCATTTGGTCGGCCATCTATCGTCGCGAGTTTCTCAACGACAATCAGATTCGGTTCCTTCCCACGCCGGGTGCCTCGTATCAGGATGCGGGTTTTAACTTTAAGGTCTGGGCAAGCGCCGAGCGTGCTGCGTTTATTGCGGATCCCATTTTGTGCTATCGCCAGGATAACGAGAAGAGCTCCGTTAATTCGCCCAACAAGGTGTTTTGCGTGTGCGACGAATATGCCGAGATGCAGCGCTTTTTGGATGAACGCCCTGAGCTCAAGGCTCGGCTCCAGGGCATTTTAATGCGCATGAAGGTCGATACGTACCGCTGGAATGACGAGCGTCTGGTCGATGAGTTGCGTGAGCGGTTTTGGGAGAAGGCGTCTCCCGAGCTTAAGGCTGATTGGGATGCCGATCGCTTTGACCTGTCGCTCTTCGACCCGCGCGGCGAGACCGACCTGCGTTTGATGGTCAAATCGCCCCGTGCCTATATCGATTCGCGCTTTGGCTTTAAAAAGCCGGGCAAGCTCAATACGTTTAAGCACTACTTTAAGATAGGCGGGCTGCCGCTGGTCTGGCGCGTGCTGACGTATCAGCGTACCTACGGCGATAACCCGCATCCCGACGACGTGCCGGCGGCACAGTAGGAGCGCGTGACCATGGCTACCCCTAGGATTTCCGTCGTCGTTCCCATCTACAAGGTGGAGGAGTGCCTGGCATGGTGCCTGGACTCCCTACTCGCGCAGGATATGCCCGATTGGGAGGGCGTGCTGGTTAACGATGGTTCGCCGGATGGTTCGCGCGACATCGCCGCTGCCTATTGCGAAAAGGATACACGCTTTAAGCTTGTCGATAAGCCCAACGGTGGTCTGTCGAGCGCGCGCAATGCGGGCATCGCTGCGTCCACGGCGTCTGTCGTTGCGTTTTTGGATTCCGACGACCGGTTTACGCCTGATGCGTGCCGCGTAATCGTTGATGCCTTTGAGCGTGAGGATTGCGACGTTTTGACCTTTGGCGCAAACCCGTATCCGCTGGAGGCGGGGTATCCGTGGCTTAACTATGTGCTGAGTCCGCGCGATGTGTCGTTTGTGGGCTATAGCTCCGACCTGCTGTTTAAGGAAGCGTCTCGCCCCTTTGCATGGCGCACCGCTTGCAAGCGCGCTTTTTTGCTGGGCAACGGGATCGTGTTCGATGAAACCGTTAAGTATGGCGAGGACCAGGTCTTCGATTTTGCCGTCTATGGTCGCTCGCGTAAGACCGCGCTTATCTCGAACAAGCTGTACGACTATCGCGTGGCACGCAAGGGCTCGCTCATGGACACCATGCGCTATGACGATGAGACGCGTTTGCTGGAGCACGTGAAGATATACTCCGCGGTGCTGGCCGATTGGCGCCATGATGGGCTCGATGCCCAGCATGCCGATGACCTGGCGTACTTCCTGTGTGATCTGGTACTGTACGATGCACTCAGGCTGCTGAGCTCGGGCTGCGGCAAGGTTTTTGCTGCCGTTGCCGCGGCGCTTGATGGTTCTGCCGTGGGCAACGATGCCGCGCTCGCGCAATGTGCTCCTTCTGTTGCCGCTATGGTGCGTGCGGCACTTGTCGGTAAGGTGCCTGCTGCTCGTTCGTGCAAAAAGCTCATGTTCGATTACGACGTCTTGAGGTTTGGGCGCCTGGGCGCGTGCAAGCGCATGGCCGCGAATGCTCTTGGAAAGCGAGAGGTGTAGATGAGTATCAAGCGTTTAGCGCTTTGCCGCAGCCAGGGCCGCCTGTTTGTGCTGCTTCGTTTTGCCGGCCAGGATATCGCGGAGATTATTGAGCAAGAAGGTTCTCAGGCCTTTGTCCGCGCGACGACCAATGGCGTTTGCGTGCCGTCTTTGGCACTGCCGGTCGATCATGGCCGCGTGCTCGCGCTTTGTCCCTCCGTTGCCGATTATGAGCGCGAGCTCGTTGTCTTGATGCTTCCGTTTATGGACGGCTCTACAATTGACGTCTCATTTGCGTCCGGCGGTAAAAGGCTGGGCTCTATTCGCCTTGATAGTCGTATTGCCAAGTTGGAATCTAAGATTAATTACAAAGCAAAGCCTGCGCTGTGCGCGCTTGTCCGCGACGCGCAGCGCGGCGAGTGCTGCGGTCGCTACGAGATCGATGCCGTTCGTTATTTACCGGCAGATGAGGGCGTCGTCTGGCGCTATGAGGTCAAGTGGGCGGGAGATCCCCAGTGCGTCCCTGAGCTCCAGATCTTCGATACGCACATGAATGCGATCGATGCCACGGTGCATGTGTTTGAGTCGCAGGTCGATGTTCCCCAGCAGAACGGATGTCGCGTCAATAAAACGTATCTGAGCGTTGAGATGCCTCAGGATATACGCGATTTTGTCGTGATTGCGGCTGATCCCACGGGCCAAATCCAGAGTGGATTTTGTGCCATGGATGGTCGTTTGTACAACGGCATGGTCGACGACAGTTGGAACCGCATGAAGGATGCGCGCGCGGATGATGCGGCCTATCGACGTTGGTTTGAGCAACATCGCGCAAAGCCGGGTGATTTGGCGTGCCAGCGTGTCGCTTCGGCGGCATTTGCCTATAGGCCGCTCGTGAGCATTGTAGTGCCGTGCTATAGGACCGATCGGGTTTACCTGCGCGAGTTGCTGGACTCTGTGCTATCCCAGAGCTATGACAACTGGGAATTGCTGCTTATGGACGCCTCGCCCGATTGGGACGCGGTGTCCAATCTTGCGGCCGACGCCAATGACGAGCGGATTCGTCGTTTTGAGCTGCCTGGCAACGGCGGCATTGTACTCAACACCAACGCTGGCATTCAGCAAGCGACGGGCGACTACATCGCATTTTTGGACCACGATGACATTCTGGAGCCGGATGCGTTGTTCCACTATGTCACCGCGTTGAACAAAGCGGCAGAGGGGGAGCGTCCGCAGGTCCTGTTCTGTGACGAGGACATGTTCCAGAAAACGGGGGAGTGGGGTCAGCCGGTCTTTAAGACGCGGCTCAATGTTGACCTGCTCTATAGCCATAACTGCGTGACGCATTTTCTGATGGTGGAGAAGGCGCTTATCGATCGCATTGGCATGTCGCCGGAAGACGTCGCGGGTGCCCAGGATTACGACCTGACGCTTCGCTGCCTTGCATCGGGCGCGCGCTTTGAGCATATTGCTCATGCGTTGTATCACTGGCGCGTGCACCCCGGTTCTACCGCTGATGGCTCTGCGGATAGCAAGCCGTATGCTATTGAAGCCGGTCGTTTGGCGTTGCAGCGCCATTTTGACGCGCTGGGCGTTCGCGGAACGGTCGAGGAGACCGAGACGCCGTTTGTCTACCGCATGCGCTATGCGCTGTCGAAGCCTGCGCCGCTGGTGAGTATTGTGATTCCCACCAAGGATCACATTGAGACGCTCGATGCCTGTGTGATGTCTATCGCCCAGAAGGCCACGTATGCCAATTACGAGATCGTCTTGGTGGAGAACAACAGCGAAGCCCCGGAGACGTTTGCGTATTACGAAACCCTGCCGGAGCGCGTGGCCGCAGTATCTGAAGGCAAAGGTAACGCACGCGTTGTGTACTGGCCGGGCGAGTTCAATTACTCCCAGATTATCAACTTTGGCGTAGAGCATGCCAAGGGCGACTATCTACTGCTGCTGAACAACGATACCGAGGTCATAAGCCCCGACTTTATCGAAGAGATGATGGGCTATCTGCAACGTCCCGATGCGGGTGTGGTGGGTGCCAAACTCTACTTTGCCGATTATTTGGTGCAGCACGCTGGCATTTTGGTCGGCGTGCGTGGCGCACTTGCTCATGCCAACCAGGACTTCTCGGCAAAGCGCGAGGGCTATCTTGCCCGTGCTGTGCGTCCGGGCAACTTTAGTGCCGTAACGGGTGCCTGCCAGATGGTGCGACGCGACGTATTTGAGCTGGTCGGCGGCTACAACGAGGAATTCGCCGTCGGCTTTAACGACGCGGACTTTTGCCTGCGCGTGTGGGAGGCGGGCTACCGTACCATCTTTACGCCCTATGCCGTGCTGTGCCACTACGAGTTCACCTCGCGCGGCAGGGAAGAGGCCAACGAGGAAAAACTGCGCCGCTGGAAGCGCGAGCAGGCGCTGTTCATGCAGCGCTGGCCGGAGTTCTTCTTGACGGGCGATCCGTGGTTGGGGCAGAACTTATCCACTGAGAGCGAGTATTTCTCACTTTAGAGAGTCGGGATGCCGTTGCATGGTATGGTTTGCCATTTGTTTGATAATAATTATGTGGCAGATGTGTAGTGTAATTGCAGTTAAATGGGTTAATACAAGTTTGATTAAATTGCGCCACGCTTGCCCTACCTGCTTTTTGGCGAATTAATTAAGGGTGGATGAAAGATTGCTTGTGGCTGGATTGTAGAGGTGAAAGAGAGGCGATTTTTTTCGAGCTCTCTCACTTTGATATGATTGCAACGTTTTTCGTTCGAAGGATATGTGCATGCGTCAAATAAAAAGACAAATACTATTTGGAATTTCTTTACTGCTATTTGGGCTTGCGTTCGCGCACTCTTGCTATGGCGATACCTCGCGATCATTAGTTGAAAACTCGTGGAGATATGAAAATGGCGAAATCGTTTCTTCGCTTAACGCCTCTGAAGACGAAGGTATCTCGACATTATCGATAACGGATTTGCCAACTGGGGCGACTGCTGAGGGAATCGATGTCAGCGAACATCAAAAAAAAGTTGATTGGGAAGCTGTTAAGGCTTCTGGTATCGATTTTGCCATTCTTCGAATTGGCTTCGGCGCTCCTTCTTTCGGCGGCCGACTCGACTACCAATTTCAAAGGAATATCTCTGAGTGCGAACGCCTAGGAATTTCTTACGGCATATACTTATATTCATATGCGTGGGATGACTCGCAGGCGGAAGATGAAGCTTCGTTTGTGATCGATAATTTGGCGGGACATACCCCGCAGCTTCCCGTTTATTACGATCTTGAAGATAATTCCATTATCGCAGAGGGTAGACAAGCTGGAATTGCTTCCAGGGCCTCAATTTTTTGCAACCGTATTACTAGCGCTGGATATTCGGTTGGTATTTACGCGAATCTGTATTGGTTTAACAACGTCTTGACTGATCAGGTTTTTAAGTCATCCGCATGGGACCATTGGATTGCGCAGTATAACTATCAGTGTGATTACACTGGCAACTACAGTATTTGGCAATATGCGAGCGATGGTCTTGTTCCGGGTGTTAACGGCTACGTTGATATGAATTATTCCTACGGTTCTGTCGTTGCGGAGTCAGTTAAAGCTCAGCGTGCCGACGAGCTCGCATCCCAGCACGCGGGCGACCTCGCCGACGGGACGTACGTGATCAGGTCCGCCAAGCGCCCCTCCTCCGCCCTCGAGGCGAAGGGCGGCAGGACGGCCAACGGTACCGCGGTCTCCCTGTACGACGTCAACGGAACCGTCGCGCAGGCCTGGACGGTGACCCACGAGGGCGACTACGTCGTCATCAGGAACGCCAAGAGCGGGAGGGCCATCGACCCGACCGGCCCGTCCTCCGACCCGGGGACCAAGCTCCAGCTCTGGGACGCGAGCGGTACCCGGCCCCAGCGCTGGATCGCGATCAGGAGGGACGACGGGGGCTACGAGTTCCGCTCGGCGATGGACCCCGACGCCGCGTTCGACCTAACCTCGGGCAAGACCTCGAACGGGACGCGGGCCCAGCTGTACACCGCCAACGGCACCGAGGCGCAGTCGTGGCTACTTAGTGTTTCTAAGTAGTTGATGCTGGGTTTATTGGCGTAAATTATCAGTATTCAACGGATTGCTTTAAACTAAAGCAATCCGTTTTGTCTTGATTGGATGTCAGTGAGTAGAGAACTGTCTGATAAACAGAATATTTTATATAACGCTGCGGGTTCTTTGATTTATCTAGGTTGCCAGTGGCTTCTCACGGTTTTAGTTGTCCGCTTAAGTGATGGACTTGAATATGCTGGCAATTTGGCGCTTGCGATGTCCATCGCAAATATTTTTGTACCTTTTGCTCAGTATAGAATGAGAACCATTCAAGTTTCAGATGTGAGCCATAGCTTTTCTGCTGGTGATTATCTTGGTTTCAGGTTCTTAACCGTAATCGCAGCACTCATTGGCTCAATGATATATAGCTATTTCACTTGTGCATCTAGCGCATTGTTATCTATCTTTATTTATCTTTTATACAAAGCCCTTGAACTTGTTATCGATGTTTTCCATGGCCTGGATCAGCAGAATTACAGGATGGATTATGTCGGTATTTCATTTGCGCTTCGGGGAATATTGTCGGTGACGGCATTCTCAGTTGCTCTAATTATGAATTTGAGTCTCGAAATGGCTCTTGTGATCATGACTCTTGTCTGCATTCCTGTCTGCTTGTTCTTTGATATCCCAAAAGCACAGCAATTTGATACGCTACGTCCTATTATTAATAAATCAACAGTCTTCTATTTTCTTAAAATCGGGATTTTGCCGGCTGCTTCTTTATTTGCTTGCAGTGCGGCCATGACATTTCCTCGACAAATGCTAAGTTCATTTTTCGGAACGGCTAGTCTTGGAATATATGCCTCGGTTGCTTCGCCAATTGCTATCGTTCAAACGGGGGCTTCTTATATCTATACGCCCTTGATAGGTAGATTCGCCGAGCATTTTTCCCGTGGCGATAATAAATCCTTTATATCTTTATTCATCAAAGTTAGTCTGACGATGCTGGCTCTCGTTGCTGCGCTTTCTTTGCTATTTAGTTTTTTCGGTCACTATTTCCTCTATTTGCTATATGGCGGAGAAGTTGCTGAGCATACTGAGCTGTTGGTGCCCATGTTAATCTGTTCGCTCTTTACGGTCTTACTCTGGTTTGCAAATGATTTATTGGTTGCCATGAGAAAAGTAATTGAGTCTTTTATTGGTAACGCAGCCGCAGCACTTCTAGCGTTGGCATTTTCTTTCTATTTCGTCCCGAATTTCTCTATGAACGGCGTTAGCTTTACCGGAATAATAGGCTATGGGTTAGCGTTTGTTTTTTCACTCTGTTTTATTATTTATACCCTTAAGTCGACTAAGGGGGATTTTCGTTGATTAAGGTAAGTGTGATCGTCCCCGTATTTAACGCCGAAAACTATCTAAGACAGTGCCTGGATTCACTTGTTAATCAAACCTATTCAAATTACGAAGTAATATGCATTGATGATTGCAGCTCTGATTCGTCCCAAGCGATTCTTGCTGATTACGCAGGACGTTGCTCAGATAAACTGACCGTTCTCTATAACGATGAAAATGTCGGTCAAGGTAAATCAAGGATTCGTGGCTTAAGCATTGCGTCGGGCGAGTATATTATGTTCGTTGATAGCGATGACTATGTGGCTGGCGACTATATCAGTCGCTATGTTGCTGATGTATTACATCAGGACTTTGATCTAATTATTGGTGGCTACACGCGTGATGTAGACGGTGCTTTATCAACATATATCCCAAGCGATAGTGTTTGGAGCGTTGTCACGTATTCAGTTGCTTGCTGCAAAATGATAAAGAAGTCTTTCATCCAAGATCATAATATTGATTTTAGTGATGCCCGGAAAGGGGAAGATATTTATTTTAATCTGTCCCTCTATTATTGGGGGGCTACGTATAAAGTGATTGATTATGCTGGTTATTATTATCGCCTAAATAGGAAATCGACCACTCAAACTCTTGGGAGTAACCATAATTTCGATGGTTTGATTTTCGATATGTTTGACTCTTTCCTTGAGTCGCATGATTTAAGTTCATTGAACAAAACTGATTACGATGTAATTGAGTATGCATATTTGGCAAATGTGTTCAATGCCTTATTAACATATTGTCGCGGATGCGGTCTCAAGGTGATGTCGACCAAACTGAAGTTCGCTAAAGCCAAAATGAGCCAACAGTTTCCCAGCTATCCTTCAAACCCTTTAATCGGATTGTTCTCGCCAAAGGGTCAATCTCTTAAAATCCGGGTCGCTCTTTTTGTGATGATTAAGTTGGCTCCATTTGGAGTGGATAGACTTGTTTTATCGGCTTTAGCTTTGGCATAGTTTACGGAGCAACATGAATAACTCCCCAAGAATTCTTGTCATAATACCTGCCTATAATGAGCGGGAGAGTATTGTCTCTACTGTTGATTCAGTGGTTCGAGCTGGCTATGACTACGTTGTGGTTAATGATGGATCCACGGATGACACGCTCGATATTTGTCGAAAGAATAATATCAATGTACTGAATCTGCCTCAGAATCTCGGTATCGGTGGCGCTGTTCAGGCTGGACATAAATATGCTCAACACTTTGGATATGACATTGATGTACAGGTCGATGGCGATGGGCAGCATGATCCTGCTTATATCTATAAGCTTGTAGATAGAATAATTGCCGGTGCAGATTTGGTCGTAGGTTCAAGATTTTTGGAACAGACAGAAGGTTTCCAGTCTTCCTTTCTTAGGAGAGTTGGAATAACTTGGCTTTCCGGTGTAATAAAACTGGTCACACATCAAAGAATTACGGATCCAACTTCTGGTTTCAGAGCGTGCAATATCAAGGCAATTGATTTGTTTTGTAAAAAATATCCAGCCGATTATCCTGAGCCCGATTCTATCGTATCGGCTCTTTCGCGGGGTCTGAAAGTTACTGAAGTGTCAGTGGTGATGAAAGAACGCCAGGGCGGATCTTCGTCCATTTCAGGTTTTTCCAGCATTTACTACATGATTAAAGTGACACTTGCAATAATAATTTCGGCTTTCTCGAACTAGGGGTTTTGATGTCTGCACCGTTACAGTTGGCAATCGTTATCGCCTGTCTACTGCTTGCAATTTATGTTATACGTCTAATTCTTAAAGATAAATTACAGCTGCGTTATTCGCTTCTCTGGCTTGCATTGGTCGTGGCTCTTTTGATCTGTGGCTTATTTCCACAACCGCTGTATTCCATTTCTTCCTTTTTTGGTTTTGCAACTTCATCCAATTTCATTTTCGTGGTCGGTTTTCTATTTTTAATCCTGATCTTGCTATCTCTAAGCTCTATTGTTAGTAAGCAAGCTATTGCTATTAAGAACTTGACACAAAAAATTGCATTGCTCGATAAGGAAATTAACAAGGATTAGGAAATAACGTTGAATTACTTAGCACATGACCACACTTTTGTTCTTTGCGCCTATGGGGAGTCTCCTTACCTGGCCGACTGTCTCTCCTCGCTTGTAAACCAACAGCAGGCTAGCGATATTATTGTTTCGACCTCAACTCCGAACACGTATATAGATCAGACTGCTTCTCGATTTAACGTTCCAGTTGTTATTAATGACGGAAAGCCTAGCATCAGCCATGATTGGAACTGCGCAATTGGTCATGCACGGACTCCTTTGGTTACCATTGCTCATCAAGACGATGTGTATTCTCCGAATTACACTCTGGAAATGCTTCGTTCCGTCAATCACTCCTGTGATCCTTTGATTTTCTTCTCGAATTATGGTGAGCTTCGCAACGGTGAATTTGTTGATGAAAATTCCATCCTTAAAGTGAAGAGGGTTCTACTCAATAAATTTGCCCGTTTGGGTAATTCTGCATCCACTCGAGATAAGCGCCATATTCTCAAGTTTGGTTCGGCGATTTGCTGTCCTTCAGTTACTTATAATCTGGATACTCTTAAGACCCCACTGTTTTCTAGTTCTATGAAATGTGATTTAGACTGGGAGGCATGGGAGAGGTTCTCACGGCTTAAGGGGTCTTTCGTCTATTCACCAGAGATTCTTATGCATCACAGAATTCATGAAGGATCAGAGACAACTGCGCTGATAGAGGATGACACTAGAAGCAATGAAGATCTTGAAATGCTTCATAAGTTTTGGCCTCATGTGGTTGCTATGATTCTGTTCCGTTTCCATTCGCTTAGTCAGTCGAGCAATTCGTTAGTTTAGTTTGGTGCTTCATGTCTTATAACACGGTTATCGAAGAGCGTCATTGGTGCGTTCTGACCCACCTGCTTATAGTTCTCATGCCTTTTGTTGCGGGTCTATATTCGGAACTATTTTTCGAGAGCATCGGTTATTTTACTCCCGACTTATTGAATGGTTGTATTTCAGTAAAGTCGACTATTTGCGTTCTTGCTTTTTCATCTCTTTGGGGAATAAGCCTGTATCTTCTTGTATTTAGATGCGAACATGTGCTTGCGTTTATTTGCGAGCATAGATACTTTATTTTTCTAACGTTCTTTCTCGCCATTGTTGTTTTAGATATCAATTTCTCATCAATTGGTATTTGGGCATCTTCAATCAATGGCGGCAATGGAAGCGGCCTGTTATTTGGTCAGCCTAGAGTTATCAGAACCGATGAATATAATGTGTCTACACTTTGGAGTTTTTCTCAGGAGTTTAATGGCTATAGCCCCCTGAGCTCAATTCTTGGGGGAGGAAATACTGATACTCGATTTGTATACAATTCTCCATCTTGGAGTCTGATCACTCTTTTTCGTCCTAGTCTTTGGGGCTTTCTTCTTTTTGGATCTTCAAGAGGGCTTTCTTGGTTTTGGGCGTTTAAATATGTCTTCTTATTCCTGTCTGCATATGACTGCGTTTCTGTTTTTTGTCAAAATAAGAAAATTGCTTTGGCATTTTCAACGCTGATATCGCTTTCCCCCCTTTTGATGTGGTGGGATGGCTGGGATGGCCTCATTTTTGGACAATACTTGGTTGTATTTTTCTTAAAATGGTTAAACTCTGGCTCACTAGTTAAATCGTCCATTTGCTCGGTGATAATTGCCTGGCTGTGCGGTTGTTATCTATTTGTCCTTTATCCAGCATGGATGGTTCCCTTTTTTTATATATTTGCGCTCATGGGTTTGACACAGCTATACATCTATTCAAAGAAGGGCGGAAAATTTAATCTGCTAAAGATTTCCATTCTATTTGTAGCAATTTGTCTGCTGGTTGCAAGCGTCATTTCAATTTTCATTTCTTCGAGTGATTCTGTCAAAGCAATGACTTCAACAGTTTATCCCGGCGCTCGTTTTTCAACGGGCGGCGGCGGTTTTTCTGAAATTGTGCGATATGGTTACCCGCTGTTTTTCGCTATCCAGCAGCCTAGTTTTTCTAATGCCTGTGCTCTGTCGACGATTTTTTGCCTGTTTCCCTTGGGTACTATTTTTGGAACCATTTCATTCTTTAAATTTAAAAATAGAAGTATTGCTCCTTTTTTAATCCTGCAATTATTTGTTTTCATTTTCATTTGCGTTGGAGTTTCGCCTTTCGTTTCCAAAATCACTTTATTTTCTAATGTTCCGACTTCGAGGGCTGTTTTTCCTTTCGGCTATATTGAGCTATTTCTTTTTTGTTATTCAATGGATTGGAGGATTTCGGAAAATTCCTCTCCTGAATCGCGCAACAAATTAAATGTTCTTGCCTGCCTTGCTGGCGCTGGCTGCTTTTCTATCTTGATAACTATCCTTAATGTTGTTTTTGGCCAAGGCGACTTCAGATTATTGTTTGTCGTTATATTGATTTGCGTTCTGTTTTGCATCTCCATTTGCTCTTTTTCAATTCAATGCGGCTTGCAAATGTCCGTTAACGCTATGTTATATGTTGTTTTATGCACTATGTTGGTTAGCGGATTGGCTGTTCATCCCGTACAACGTGGTATTTCTCCTGTAAACGGGTCGTCACTTTCAGTTTACGTTAGATCTGTTGTTAATAAAGATAAGGATGGGTTATGGGCTGTTGAAGAAAATCCTTCTTTAGGGAATTACATTGCTGCTAATGGAGCTCATTGTTTAACCACTACAGAAGGCTATCCCAATTTATCTTTGTGGCACTCGCTCGACCCAACTGGTAAATATGAAAACTGTTATAACCGGTATGCACATGTGAGCATGTCCCTTGGGGGGTCATCTGTTACATTTAAATTAGAGTACGAGGACCATTTTCGTGTCACGATGCCCTTTGATTGTCTCAATGATCTTGGGGTTAAATACCTATTGTCGTCAAGGGATTACTCTTTAACTCCTGATAGTGATAGGTGGTTTAGTTCTGTCCATTGTTGCAATGGCTACTATATTTATACAGTTAAGTAATATCGTGAAATATAGGGGATTTTCGGAATAATGGGAATTTATTATCAGGGCGTTTGTCGAGGGTTTGGATCCGTCTATATACCGTTTACCTATAAAGCATCCTCTGGTGAAGATGTTGTCGTAGACGTTGAGACCGAAAGGGGCTCCAAGGTACCTCACTCGATTCAATTCGATGAAGAACGGGGGATTGCAACCATTGTAACTCCGCTTTTATCATGCAAAAAATTTCTTATTAAAGTGATTGGCTCTGATGGATTTGATGTTGCGCTTTCTCTATCGTTTATAAAATGGCTATCCCGGTTTAACTATAAATTCAATTCCAGCGATGCGTTATATTCGAGAGATATTGAGTCTGATTCTTATCAAGGACAGATTCATGTTCGATGCAATACTGTTGTTGCAGTTCCGGACAAAAATGAGCTGATTGTTAAAGGAGTTATTTGCGCCCCTGAAGATTGTGATGCTAGTGACATATATGTATGCAATGGTCAGTCGATTGTTTTGAATGATTATCCAATAAATTTAAATAAGCCCTCGCTGGTTAAATATAAGGGTCTTAATAGGATTGAACGAGGTTTCTCGATTCGAATCCCAGATGATGGATCTTCTTATTGTATAGTCGCATCTTCAAATGTTCAGGGTTCAACTGGATTCCTCTCACTTGATCCTGCTGCTGTTAGGTACATGCTAAATGCTTTTTCGCCACTCTTTTATAAGGCCTCTTCTCCAGGCAATTATTCAGAAATGCGAAGAGTGCGGAGACGCTCGCTTGGTATTTCTTGCAAATTGAATAAGCCGCTAGATATTAGCTCTGCGAAATTCAGCATAATAGTTCCTTTATATAAGACTCCTATTTTGTTTTTTCGTGAAATGGTCGATTCGGTCGTCTCTCAGGTATATCAAAATTGGGAGCTCATTCTAGTTAACGCCAGTCCCGAATGTATGGAATTGCAGAAAGAACTGGGCGGCTTAACTGATTCTAGAATTAAAGTTATTACGCTTGAAGAGAACAAGGGGATTGCTGAGAATACTAACGCTGGTATCGCCGCCGCCGTTGGCGACTATGTCGTGTTTTTCGATCACGACGATACGCTCGATCCGTTTGCTCTGTATAGATACGCAGAGCGAATTCAGGACCGTCCTGATACTGATGCACTGTATTGCGATGAGGACTTCTTGAATGAGGCCGGTGAGTATGTATCTCCT
Organism: uncultured Collinsella sp.; assembly: GCA_900541195.1. Classification (GTDB taxonomy): domain Bacteria; phylum Actinomycetota; class Coriobacteriia; order Coriobacteriales; family Coriobacteriaceae; genus Collinsella. The sequence continues at coordinate 24,075 of UQIY01000001.1, forward strand.
CATTTCAAGTCTGATTTCAATCTAGATTTGCTTCGCGTTCATAACTATATAACCCATCTGCTTTGCGTTCGCGCCTCGTTCGCTAAAGAGCTGATGTTACGGAAAGAGTTCGATGGGGCTCAAGACTATGATTTTCTGCTGCGTTTGGTAGAGAGAACTCAGAGTATCTATCATGTTCGTGAGGTTCTCTATCATTGGAGAATTAGCGATACGTCAACTGCGAAGAGCGCGGGAAATAAGAACTATGCCGACGAAGCTGGTAGAAAGGCATTGCAAGAGCATTTGGATCGCTGCGGATTGAATGGTGCTGCGGAGTTAACTGATTCCGCCTGTTTCTATCACATTTCCTATGCTCTTAATGAAGAGGCTTTGGTCAGTATCGTTATTCCAAATAAAGATAGCGTTGAGGTTCTGCGCCGTTGCATCGACTCTATTGAGGAAAAAACGGATTATCGCAACTTCGAGATTCTGGTTATTGAGAATAACAGTACAGAAGATGCGACATTTGAGTATTACCGCACTGTTTCCGAGCAATATGAGAACGTTCGTATTGTTACATGGAATGGTCCGTTTAACTATTCCGCTATCAATAACTATGGTGTTGGGCTAACGTCTGGCAAATACCTGCTGTTCTTGAATAATGACACTGAGGTTATTGAGGGCGGTTGGCTATCTTCAATGCTCTCTTTCTGTCAGCGTGAGGACGTTGGAGCCGTCGGTGCAAAACTGCTCTACCCGGATGATACGGTGCAGCATGCGGGCGTTATGATGATTTACTGCAACAATGAAGGCGAAATGGGCGGACCCATTCACGTGTTCAATAATCTTGACCGCAATGATCCAGGCTACATGCGTCGCGCTGTTATTTCACAAGATTTAAGTGCTGTTACCGCTGCATGCATGATGACAAAGCGTTCTGTATTTGAAGAGCTAAATGGGTTTAACGAGGACTTTGAGGTTGCTTTTAATGACGTTGATTTTTGCCTGAGAGTTCGCTCGCTCGACAAGCTTGTTGTTTTCGATGCGGATGCCCTCTTGTATCATTATGAGTCCTTCAGCCGTGGCTATGAGACTGGTGAAAAGAAAGTCCGATTTATGCGTGAGCAGGGCAAATTACGCACTGCTTGGGCGGAGTATTATGTCAACGGTGACCCTTATCACAGTCCGATGAGTACTCGATGACGTTTGGATTGTCATGATTGATCAAAACCTTGTTCTCTTTGAATCGAATCCAGATTTCGCTGACAATTCTCGTGCCTTGTATGATTACATCGTCGATAAGACTGATTTCAAGACTTTTTGGGTTGTTAAGGATCCGGCTATGCTAGGGCCCATGAGGGCTGCTGGCGTTGACTGTGATATTGAGAATTCAGACCGCGCTATTGCTATGGAGCAATGTGCTCATTATTTGGTTACGTCCAGCTTTATGTTTGCGTACAATAAGCATCCGGGGCAGATTCATGTTTCGGCATGGCATGGCTTTGGCCCTAAGACCATCGGGTTTGATGAAGATGCAGCGTCTGAATCAAGTGCGCTTAGAGATTTGAAGGTCATTACGACCCAATGTGATCTTCTGACCACTACATCACGTATGTCGCAGCTTATGATGGCCGGTATGCTTTCTATGGACCCTCGCAAGGTAATGAATTCCGGTTTCCCGAGAAATGATTACCTTTTTACAACTGATGGCAGAAAACTCCTGGAAGGCGCTTTGGGGGTTGATTTCGGCAGCAGTAAATTGATTATGTATCTGCCCACGATGCGCAAGGGTCTAAAGGCTGAAGGCGGTCAATTCGATAAAAATATCTTTAATTACGAGGATTACGACGCTGCTGGCCTTGATGAGTTCCTGAAGCTGAATGATGCTTATGTAATTGCGAAGATGCACTTTGCCGATGATTCGAGCTTCAACCAAGGTTCTTTTGAGCTACCCAAAAGGGTTTTATTCCTCGATAGTCTGTCTTTGGGTTCGAAGTTGCTCACCATTTACCATGTTCTTAACGCATTCGACTTATTGATAACTGACTACTCGTCAGTGTATGTAGACTATCTTCTTCTTAATAGGCCTATTGTCTTTTCATGTCCGGATTTCGAAGAATACAAGAAGGACAGAGGATTCATTAGCGATGACCCACGCTGGATGATGCCTGGGGCTTTTGTTAAGTCGCAATCCGAGTTATTGAGCGCGCTTGGTTCGTTTTTTAATGGAGTTGACGCTGCTGTTTCATTGCGTGAGTCGTTCATGCCAGTCATTCATTCTCATAAGGATGCAAAAGCTGCTGAGCGTGTTGTTCAAAGGATGATCGGAGTGGCCAGCACCCACTCGCGTGACTGCGACAAGGAAATCGGTTCATGCTTTGCGGACTCGAATTCCCCTTTGCGGCAGTATATGAATCTACGTTCCAAAGCGGAGCTATTTTTAGACTATGGTTCGGGCTTCAATTCTGAAGACGTTCTGTCTATCGAATATACGTCTAACTGTTTTGGGTCTCATGTCTGCCTGACTTTTAATGTCCCTTCTGGCGTTAACGAAGTTCGCTTTGACCCCGCCGATGACGGTTCATTTCTCCTAAAGGATGTTTCCTTCTCTTTTAACGGAACGCCATTGATTTGGGGCGCGCTAAATGGTTCTGAATCACACTCCAATATCGTATTCTGCGGACTTGACCCCCAGATTCTGGTCTCAGGTTTTGATGGCTCGGCCGGTGAGCTGTGTGTCAATTTCGACAGATGCGAGCTTGGAGATTCAGCTGACTATGTTTCATGTCTCATGGAGCGCGGACGCTCTCTTTCAGAAGAGCCCGTGCATTCTCTTTCAGGGTCATTGAGTCGTGTATTTAGGTTTGGTAGGCATTGACGTGAAGCGCGTTATTACATATGGAACGTTTGATTTACTTCATTACGGGCATATCAATTTATTAAGGAGGGCCAAGCAGTATGGCGACTATCTAATAGTCGCCTTGTCTACCGATGACTTCAATTGGAATCAGAAGAGAAAGAAGTGTTATTTCTCTTTTGATAAACGCAAAGCTCTTCTTGAAGCAATTCGTTACGTTGACCTTGTGATTCCCGAAGAATCGTGGGACCAGAAAGTGACTGACGTGCGTGAATACCATATCGATACGTTTGTTATGGGCGATGATTGGAAAGGCGAATTCGACTTTCTGCAGGATGAGGGCGTTGATGTCGTTTACCTGCCACGCACGCCGGAAGTTTCCACCACTCAAATTAAACGTGATCTAAAATCCTAGTAGTCGGTAAGGTTCTTGTGCGAATTTAGCATTGTGGGATTATCAATAATAGAATTAACCTAACGGTTTGATTTCTGTTAGAAAGGTTCTTCAATTATGAAGGGCATCATCCTCGCCGGCGGGTCCGGAACCCGCCTGTACCCGCTCACGCTCGTGACCTCCAAGCAGCTGCTGCCGGTCTACGACAAGCCCATGATCTACTACCCGCTTAGCACCCTCATGCTGGCGGGCATCCGGGACATCCTGGTCATCTCCACGCCGACGGACCTCCCCAACTTCGAGCGCCTGCTCGGGGACGGCTCGCGCTACGGCGTGAACCTGACCTACGCCGAGCAGCCGAGCCCCGACGGCCTGGCGCAGGCCTTCACCATCGGCGAGGGCTTCATCGCCGGCGAGCCGTGCGCCCTGGTGCTCGGCGACAACATCTTCTACGGCAACGGCCTCAGCCGCCACCTGAAGAAGGCCGTCGAGAACGCGCAGTCGGGCCGCGCCACGGTCTTCGGCTACCACGTGGACGACCCCGAGCGATTCGGCGTCGTGGAGTTCGACGCGCGGGGGAGGGCCGTCTCCATCGAGGAGAAGCCCGCCGAGCCCAAGAGCTCCTACGCCGTCACCGGCCTGTACTTCTACCCGGGCGACGTGGCCGCCAAGGCGCATAGGGTGGAGCCCTCCGCGCGCGGCGAGCTGGAGATTACCGACCTCAACCGGATGTACCTGGAGGAGGGGACGCTGTCCGTCGTCACCCTGGGCCGCGGGTACGCGTGGCTGGACACCGGCACCATGGAGAGCCTGCACGAGGCCGCGGAGTTCGTCCGCGCCGTGGAGCACTCCCAGGACCTGCCCGTGTCCGTGCCCGAGGAGATCGCCTGGGAGAACGGCTGGATCACGACCGCCGAGCTGGAGGAGGCCGCCAAGGCCTACGGCAAGTCGGTCTACGGCCGGCACCTGAGGAAGGTCGCCGCCGGCGAGATCGTCAACAGCCCGCGCGAGTACTAGGGTATATTGGGTAGAATCTGCCTAGACGTTATGGAGAAGGGAGTTATCAATGGCTACATCTAGTATTAAAGCGCCTATTCGGGTTACCTCTGTTGAGGGCGCCAGAGCCTTATGCGAAGCATATGAAAAAGGATTAGCGATGGATGCCTCGATTAAATCCCCGAAGCGCTTAACCGGCGGACGGCTATCAGTTGAGAAGCAAAAAGCAATCGATAAATTGTTCGCCAAAATGGGTATTTAGACATGGCTCTGGTCGCATATTCGTTATTTGATCTTTGCGAAGCTCAATCGGAGGAGAAGGTCGAATCGGTCCTCTCCTCCTTTTCGTGCGAGCGGAATTCTGACATTGAGCTTTTCGTGCGTTGTAAGGCTCTTGAATTTAACAAGCGCGGGGCTGCATCTTCATATTTGGTATTTGATGTCGACAGCGCGTCGTTTGTTGGTTTTTATGCACTTGCGCTAAAAGTTGCAAGTATTCCCGCGATCAATGTGAGTCGGTCGTTCCGAAAGAAATTCGAATATTTCGGTGAGTACGACTCGGCTTCTGATTCTATTGAGCTCCCTGTTGTGCTGCTTGCCCAATTTGGCAAAAATGACCGTTATGCTGATCTCGTGAGTGGCGAGCAGTTAATGTCTCTTGCAGAGGATTCTGTGCGCGAGGTTCATCGTCTAGCCGGCGGTAGATTTGTCGTTCTTGACGCTGTTGATGCGCGAGGCCTGTTGAACTTTTATACTTATTTGGGCTTTAGGAAGTACGGTAACCGCGAGAATGGCGAGGACGTTTCTTCTGACAGTGCCTCATTTGTTCAAATGTTTAAGTACGTTCATCCAAACGGGTAGATTTAATTTGGAGCATTATGTCTGAGATTTTCGAACCCAAGAACATCATCGTCACGGGCGGCTGCGGCTTCATCGGCAGCAACTTCGTGCACTACGTGGTGAAGAACCACCCCGAGGTACACGTCACCGTCCTGGACAAGCTTACCTACGCCGGCAACCCCGAGAACATCGCGGGTCTGCCCTCCGACCGCGTGGAGCTCGTCGTGGGCGACATCTGCGATGCCGCTCTGCTCGATCGCATCGTCCCCGGCCACGACGCGATCGTGCACTACGCCGCCGAGAGCCACAACGACAACTCCATCGCCGACCCGGAGCCGTTCCTGCGCACCAACGTCGAGGGCACCTTCCGCCTTCTGGAGGCCGTCCGCAAGTACGGCATCCGCTACCACCACGTCTCAACCGACGAGGTCTACGGCGACCTGGCGCTCGACGACCCGGCGAAGTTCACCGAGGAGACGCCGTACAGGCCGTCCTCTCCGTACAGCTCGACCAAGGCCAGCTCCGACATGCTCGTGCGCGCCTGGACCCGCACCTACGGCCTGCGCACCACGATCTCCAACTGCTCCAACAACTACGGCCCCTACCAGCACGTGGAGAAGTTCATCCCCAGGCAGATCACCAACATCGTCGACGGCGTCCGCCCCAAGCTCTACGGCCGCGGCGAGAACGTCCGCGACTGGATCCACACCGAGGACCACTCCTCGGCCGTCTGGGACATCCTCACGAAGGGCCGCATGGGGGAGACCTACCTCATCGGCGCCAATGGCGAGAAGAACAACATCACCGTGCTGCGCATGATCCTCACGGCGATGGGAAAGGACCCCGAGGACTTCGACTGGGTCGCCGACCGCCCCGGCCACGACCGCCGCTACGCCATCGACAGCACGAAGCTGCAACGCGAGCTCGGCTGGAGGCCGGCCCACACCGACTTCGCCGAGGGCCTGAAGGCCACCATCGACTGGTACGTGGCCAACGAGTGCTGGTGGCGCCCGGCCAAGGAGGCCACCGAGGCCCGCTACCGCGCGCAGGGGCAGTAGGCCGCGCCCGGCGAACCACGCCGCGGGGCGCCCGCGCGGGGCCGCAGGGCATGGGGATGACCCTGCGTCCCCGCGCGGGCGCCCCCGGTTACCCAACCTCTTCGATAGGAGCTTTTCCCACATGGCAGACATCGCATTCGAGAAGGACCTCTCCGTCACCGAGACCGGCATCGAGGGCCTGAGGGTCGTCGACCTGGCCGTCCACGGCGACTCGCGCGGCTGGTTCAAGGAGAACTGGCAGCGCGCCAAGATGACCGCTCTGGGCATCCCGGACCTCAAGGTCGTCCAGAACAACATCTCCTACAACGACAGGAAGGGCGTCACCCGCGGCATCCACGCCGAGCCCTGGGACAAGTTCATCTCCGTGGCGCGCGGCAGCGTCTTCGGCGCATGGGTGGACCTGCGCGAGGGCAGCGCCACCTACGGCAGGGTCTACACCTGCACGCTGGACCCCTCCAAGGCCATCTACGTCCCGCGCGGCGTGGGCAACTCCTTCCAGGCGCTCGAGGACGGCACCGCCTACACCTACCTGGTGGACGCCCACTGGTCGGCCGAGCTCAAGAGGACCTACACCTTCGTGAACCTCGCCGACCCGGAGCTCGCCATCGAGTGGCCGATCCCGCTGGACGAGGCCACCGTGTCCGAGGCCGACCTCCACCACCCGCTGCTGGCCGACGTCGTGCCCATGGCGCCCAGGCGCACCCTGGTCACCGGCTGCAACGGCCAGCTGGGCCATGCGGTCCGCGCGCTCGCCGAGGAGCGCGGGCTGACCGATACCTTCGACTTCTGCGACATCGACACATTCGACATGTCCGACCCGGCGGCCTACGGCAAGTACGACTGGTCGCTCTACGGCACGGTCATCAACTGCGGCGCTTACACCGCGGTCGATAAGGCCGAGACCCCCGAGGGCCGCGTGACCGCCTGGAAGGCCAACGCGACGGGCCCCGCCCTTCTCGCCCGCACCTGCGCCGAGCACGGGATCACGCTCGTGCACGTGTCCTCCGACTACGTCTTCGACGGCACCGCCGAGGTGCATGACGAGGGGGAGCCCTTCTCCCCGCTGTCCGTCTACGGCCAGACCAAGGCGGCAGGGGACATCGCCGTGGCCGGCTGCCCGCGCCACTACATCATGCGCAGCTCCTGGGTCATCGGCGAGGGGCACAACTTCGTCAAGACGATGAAGGCGCTGTCCGACCGCGTCGCCGACCCGGAGGATGAACTCACCCAGATCACGGTCGTGGACGACCAGCTGGGCCGCCTGACCTTCACGCGCGACATGGCCGCGGCCATCTTCCACGTGCTGGAGAACAAGGCCCCCTACGGCACCTACGACTGCACCGGCTCCGGCGCGGTGAAGTCCTGGGCCGGCATCGCACGCGCCGTCTTCGAGGCAGCCAACGGCAACGGCGACAGGGTCGTGCCGGTCAGCACCGCCGACTACTACGCCAGCGCCGCGGGCCCCGTCGCCCCGCGCCCGGTCCACTCCGCGCTCGACCTGTCCAAGCTGGAGTCCGCCGGCTTCCGCATGCCCGACTGGGAGGAAGAGCTGGGGGAGTACCTCAAGACGCTCTAGCCGCTATTAGCTTTTCGAGAGTAAAAGCCGCCGCTTGTTAACGGCGGCTTTTCTTATACCTGGCGTATAGCCCTGCTGCAACAAGGGCGGCGGCGGTCGCCAGACTCACTGCAAGCCCCGCAAGGGCGCCCGGAGTTTTGTAGGTCATCACGATCCTATTCGCGCCTTTCTGCACGCTCAAGCATGACAAGCCCTTATCGGCGGCGGGCGCCAGCTCTGCGGCGGTGCCATTTACCGTTACGTTCCAGCCCTCATCGTACGGAACGCTCAGCAGCAGGTTGCCGTCATCCTTGGCTGTATACTCGCCTTCGATCCTTCCGTCCTCAAAAACCGTCGGAATAAACTCGCTCGTCTTAAGCTCGTTCATAATCTGTTTGAAAACGTCCAGATTGAGGGCGTAAAAGACCGGCTCATTGTCTTGCGGCATGTCTGTATAGCCCTCTGCGACTCCGATTGACACCGTATGCTGGTTCGGGGCGTCCGATGCATCCGCAATCTGGCGGATATTATTGTCGAATCTCCAGGCCTCGTTTTCGATCGTTCGCTGGTCGATGGTAAGGGCGACGGGCCAATAGCTGCCGGCGATCGCATCTTTGTTGATGTAGAGATATCCGATGGAACCCGACGGCACGGTGACGTTCCACTGCTTTAAGTTCTCGTCATTTTCCGTGTTCGTGGCCTTGATTTTGGTATAGAGCTTTACCTCGCGGCCTAGGATTTTGCTGTAGAGGTCGTTCTGCTTTTCGAATGGGTTCCCGATCTTCAGCGTGCTGTTTTGGATATCGCTTGAGGCTGCGACGCCAATGCTGAGCGCATAGGGGTTCTCGTACACCGCGCTTGTGGAGTCCGCCTGATTCGTCTTGGCCGAAACGTATCCCGCAGGTGCGTTCTCGGGAATGGCATACTTGACTCCCAGTAGGGCATCGACGGCAAGAATGGGCTCGGCATAACGGGTTGAAAATTCGCCGACACTGCTGTATCCAAGGGAGTTGAGCAGTGCAATTGCCTGCGGGTTGTTTGCCGACGAATATGAAGACAGTTGGTTGTATCCAAGTGCCAGGCCTTCGTTGAGGGCGGCGCTATCGGCGCGCGTAGTCGTACGGTCGATGCGGCAGAAAGACGCCGAATCCTGGCCTCGAATGGCTGTGATCGTATTGGTTGCGGTGGCGACATAGGTGCTGTTGGCTTCTTCGGAATAGCCTGTGTACAGCTGGTTCCACATAACATGGGCGTTGGCAAATAGTTCAATTGCCGTGAGTGCCAAGAGCGGCATGATGATGGCCGGACGATGGGCTCGACGTAATGTTGGCCGCTCATTGAGTTTCTGCAACGCGTATCCTGCGGCCCACAGCGCAAAGAAGCTCAGCAAAAAAGCCGTGCGCGAGTAGAAGCCGTTAGGAACGCGCATGCCGCACCAGATGTACTCGAGCGGGCTTAAAACGGAGCTGGCGACCAGGATTATCGTGACGACGAGTGTTGCGATGCGCGTCTTGATCGAAATCGTGCGGTTAACCAGCAGACTCACCGCGAGCGGCATCATGATGATGCCGCAATAGAACTGCGGTGTGCTTTCGTTGTTTACCCACATGCAGGGAAGAAAGCCCCTGATGAGCGATTTGAGGCTGGTTTTAAGTAGGGGGCCGAGTGTCAGAACGGGACCGCCCTTGGACATGGCAAGGATGGTCGGCAAAAAGGTCCAGGCGGACAGAAGCAGTCCAAGCGCGATAGCCCCGGCGAATCGTAGGGCCCGATCGAGCACGAGCTTCCAGCTATATCCTTCCGCAGAGACGTAGTCGACAAATTCGACGAGTACGAAGATGCAGAGGAACAGGATGCTGATGTAGGCCGTATACCAGCAGAACATGACATTGAGCGCCGTTGCGATGACGAGGCGGATCATGCGCTGCTTGCGGATGAGCTCGTAGCATCCGTACGCGCAGATGGGCAGCAGGATGAGGCAATCGATCCAGAGCGGGTTGCGCAGGTTGCTGATGGTCCAGCTGCAAAATGTGAACGAGAGGGAAAGTAGGAATGCTGCGGGCTTGGGTAGGCCAAAGCGCTTTTGCAAGTACCAGGCGCTGCTGATGTGGATGCAGCCGAGCTTGAGCGCGGCGATAACAAACACAAAGAGCGTCAGCTTGTCTTGGGGAAACAGTACGCAGAGCAGGTTAAAGGGGCTGGCGAGATAGTAGCTATAGAGCCCCCACGTGTTCATGCCCAGACCCTGAGAAAAGGAGTAGCGAAGATTCTCCTCGTCCAAAAGGACGCGTCGGAACCAAGCGAAGAAGTCGATGTACTGGTACTTGAGGTCGCCAGCGAGAAACGAGTTGTCCCCAAAGGGGTAGACGTGTCCTGTCACGGCAAGTGCGACAAAGAGCGTGACGGTAAACGCAAAGCAGGCAGCGTAGAATGCTACATTCTTGAACGTGCATTTATTGATCCGTATCATCAGATTCCTCGCTGGATTCTCGAATGATATAGATAGGACGTTGCTTGGTTTCCAAGTAGGCCTTTGCCAAGTATTCACCGATGATTCCAAGGCACAGAAGCTGCATGCCGCCAAACAGCGTTATGAGGCAGGCGAGCGACGGCCATCCGCCGACGGGGTCACCCCAAACGAGTGTTTTGACCAGGATGATGACGAATCCCAGAATGGCGATGAGACAGAAGACGACACCCGTGAGGGCGGCGAGGGAGAGCGGCGCCGTGGAAAAAGCGACGATGCCGTCGATGGAATAGAGGAGCAGCGACCAAAAGCTCCACTTGGTCTCGCCGGCCACGCGGTTGACGTTTACATAGGGGAGCCATTTGGTCTTGAAGCCCACCCAGCCGTAAATGCCCTTGGAGAATCGGTTATATTCGCCCATGGAGACGATAGCGTTGACCATGGGGCGCTTCATGAGCCTAAAGTCGCGTGCACCGTCGACGATGTCCGCGTTGGAAATGCGGTTGATGATCTTGTAGAACATGCGGGCGAAGAACGACCTGATTGGAGGCTCGCCTTTGCGGGTGGTCCTGCGCGTAGCGACGTTGTCGTAGCCTTCGGTTTGCAAGACCTCGTACATCTGCGGCAGCAGCGAGGGCGGGTCCTGCATGTCGGCGTCCATGGTGGTGACATAGTCACCCTTTGCATGCTGGAGTCCGGCAAACAGTGCCGCCTCCTTGCCAAAGTTGCGTGAGAAAGAGTGCCAGTGGATGACGTATGGATGCGCCGCCGCGGCTTCCGCCTTCATGACGGTGAGCGTTTTGTCCGCTGAGCCATCGTCGATGAGGACGGCTTCAAAGGAGATGCTGGGGTCTTGCTGAGCCATGATGCGAACGACGCCATCGAGCTCTTGAGAAAGATCGGAAGTGATTCTTGCTCGTTGTAGCACGGCACGACAATGGAAATGAGCGGCATGCGACTTACCTCTCGTTTTTATTTGCGCTGGAGGGAATGCTGCAGCTATATGTGTTATACACGTTGACCTCCCACTGCTTACGCTCAACCTTTGCAACGGAATCAAGGATAAGCCCCGTCGCGAGACTCAGGCCACAAAGGAACATGAAAGATGCGGCGAGCATTGCGGTGGGAAAGCGGGGGACGAGGCCGGTCTGGAAATATTCGACGACGATGGGGATGCCCAGGGCGAGGCCGATAATCGCAAACAGAAGCGCGACCAGGCTGAAGAATTTGAGCGGACGGTAGTCCTTGAACAGCGTGCCGATCATAGCGACGACCTTGATGCCGTCACTGACGGTATTGAGCTTAGACTCGGATCCTTCGGGGCGATCGCGGTACTCAATGGGCACGTCCTTGATGCGCCAGCGGTGATCGACGGCATGGATGGAGAGCTCGGTTTCGATTTGAAATCCCTCGGAAAGTACGGGGAACGTTTTGACAAACGGGCGACTCATTGCGCGATAGCCCGTCATAACGTCATCGAAGCTGAAGCCATAGATCCACTTAATCATGGCGCGAACTAGGTTGTTGCCAAAACCATGGAAGGCCCGCTTGTTTTCCTCGGCATAGGTTCCATTGGAAAGGCGGTCGCCTACGGTCATGTCGGCCGTGCCGTTAAGGATGGGCTCGCAGAGGGCCTTTGCCGCTTCGGCAGGGTAGGTGTCGTCGCCGTCGACCATCAGGTAACAATCGGCGTCGATGTCGCGAAACATCTGACGGCAGACGTTGCCTTTTCCCTGACGCGGCTCAAAACGCACCGTGGCACCGTGCTCTGCAGCAATGTGAGAGGTGTTATCTGACGAGTTGTTGTCGTATACGTAGACCGTCGCTTGCGGAAGTTCGCGGTGAAAGTCGTCGATGACTTTTCCGATGGTGACTGCCTCGTTGTAACAGGGGATAATAACGGCAATCGTTTGCTCGGCCATGAAGGTTCCTTTGGTCGCGTACAATCGAATCGTTTGTTTCGTGGTTAGGATGGGCGCATTGATTCGAGAGTTCAGGTTATTAGATGTGACACGTGCTGTTTTGCTGTTTGCAGCAAGCATCGCTACGGTGACGTATTGTAGTGGTTCCTTCGACCTGTTTCCATCTGTCTTGGCATGTGTTGCGATAATCGCATCATTGGTTTATTTCAATAAGTTTGCGTGCAGGGATTTTGCATTTCCGTCTGTTGTTGGTAGAGCTTGCTGCTTAGTGATTTCCCTTGTATTTTCGTTTGTTCTTGTGCTGGGAGCGCATATTCGCGTGACTGACCCGGTAATTGCCGGCGGGATTTACGAGAACTATATTGAGCCGTATTCCGCGATTGATTTTGTTGCTTTTTGGGTGATGTCGGCGCTGGTCTTTTGGGTCTTGTCAGTGCTTGTTCAGCTGTCTTGTCGTTACCGCTGCTGTGTTTTCTGCAAAGATTCGCTGCGGGCTAATGATGGCGACTCGTCCATTCGACTCCTATCTGTTGCGGTCCGTGCTCTAGTGATATTTCTTTTGTATCTCCCGTTCTTCCTGAGGTATTGTCCCGGTCTGTTTTTTTGGGGACACCTTCTCGTCGTTTGCTCAGATTATGGGGTGGAACCCTTTGAGCAACCATCATCCGGTTGCATTCACCATGATGATGGCTGCTTGTATCAAAATTGCAGGCCTCATGGGGATGAGCCCTTCGGTGGGCGTTGCCTTGCTAACGGTGCTTCAGATGGCCTGTGTTGCCAGCACGTTTGGCTATCTTTCAATTTGGGTGACTTCCCGCTTGGGGGTCTCCTCTCGCTGGTCTTGGCTGCTCGTAGTCTATTTTGGCTTGTCACGGTATTGCGCTCTTTATTCTGTGGCGCTTTGGAAAGACCCGTTGTTTTCCTGCTGTCTTGTCTTGATGGTGACCATGCTTGCCGATGCCGTCATGGGCAAGGGTTCCTGGTCGAGCACGTTGCGTTTGCTCGTTTTTGGTGCCCTGGCGTTGGGCGTTATGCTTCTGCGGAATAACGGTTTGTATATTTGCGCCGCGCTATTCGTAGTGCTTGCGATAATTGCAGTTTTGGGCCGATTCGGCCGTATAAGCCCGATGGGGTCGGGTTCCCGTTTGGCTATTCCTCTTGGAATTGCAATTGCTGCATGTTTGGCTATTACGGGGCCCGTGTACTCGGCTATGGGCGTTGTTCCATCGGAGGATGTTGAGTCAGTGGGTATTCCGCTTGCTCAGATGGCTCGCGTTGCCGCGCTCGATGGCGGAATGTCCGAGTCCGACCGTTCTTATATGAACGAGCTGCTCCCGCTTGATCGTTACAAAGAGGTTTACCACCCCAGTATTATCGATCCGCTTAAATGGAACGATGACTTTAATTCGGACCATTTAAAGGATGGATTCTGGGCTCATTGGGCCTCGATGCTCTTGCGTAATCCTTCGATATACTTTGAGGCGTGGGAGCTGCAGACGTTTGGTTTTTGGGCCCCAAACGTAAAGGGTGCCGACGGCCTTCCCGAAAACTTTCTCATGGGTGTTCCGTATAACCTTGTGGCCGACGCAAAGGCTTCTACGGGAGTTACATTTCGCAACTTGCTTGCACCCTTTGGCGATGGTGTCGATGTGGCGATTGGGCTGAGCGCTTGGTCTATTTCTGGCGCCGTTGTCTTTTGGTTGCTCATGTTTTCGGCAGCACTGTTGGTGTCATGTGGTCGCGCAAGACTTGTTTTGCCGCTTTTGCCCTTTTTGTTGTTGTACGGAACGCTCTTTATTGCCAGTCCTATTTGGTATTGGCCTCGTTATATCGTGGCTGCTCAATTTGGTCTCCCTGCTGTGATTGTGGTGGTCGCTCGCGGCATGCTGTCTGATGGAAGACGTTCCGAAAACGATGTTGTGGGATAGTTTTCCAGTTTCGCAACGCCGCCTTATGGCGTTGAGGGCGGGTCTATACTGTTCGTTTGTCAACGATTACGAGTAAAGGAGTTGCATCCGTGTCGGATCAGACAAAGCAACAAGAAACTCGCAGTCTGCCTGCGACGTTTGCTAAGAACGAATTTGAGAAGGACGCGTTTATCCTTCGTCAGCTGGTTACCAAGGATTTTAAGATCAAGTATCGCCGTAGCGTTCTGGGCGTCGCATGGTCGGTGCTCAACCCGCTGCTGATGATGATCGTCATGGCTATTGTGTTCTCGACGATTTTTGCCCAGGGCCGCAATGGCTCGATTACGCCCGAGATGTACCCGCTGTATTTGATCGTGGGTAACGTCACCTTTGCCGTCATGTCCGAGTCTACGAACCAGGCCCTGACGTCGATCGTGGGTGCTGCCCCGCTGCTCAAGAAGGTTAAGGTGCACCGCTGGGTCTTCCCGGTGCAGAAGGTGCTCTTCTCGCTGGTCAACTTTGCCTTCTCGCTGGTCGCCGTCGCCATCGTTATGCTGTGGTTCCGCGTTATGCCTTCTTGGCACCTGATTCTGCTGCCGGTTTGCCTGCTGCTGCTTATGTGCTTCTGCATGGGCCTGGGCATGATGCTCTCTGCCCTTACGGTCTTTTTCCGCGACGTTATGCATCTGTGGAGCGTCGTCATTACGGCGTGGACTTACATCACGCCTATTTTCTGGACGACCGACTTCGTTGCGCAAATGCCGCATCTCGTGCGCATTCTGGTCTATGCGAACCCCATGTACAACTACCTGCAGTTTATGCGCGATATCTTCCTGTTCCAGACGACGCCCTCGCTCATGACGCTTGGCATGTGCGTCGCTTGGGCGGTCCTTGCGCTTGTTATTGGTTACACCGTGTTCCATAAGTCCGAGCGCAAGTTCATCCTCTATATCTAAGGAGTGCTGTGATGACTGAATCTGTTGTTGATTACAGCGAGCAGCCTCTGGCTGTCGAGGTCGACGACGTCACCATGATCTTTAACATGGCGTCCGAGTCGCTGACCAACCTCAAGGAGTACTTCATCAAGCTTGCCAAGCACGAACTGTTCTTTGAGGAGTTTAGGGCGCTCAAGCATATCTCGTTTGATATTCACCGTGGCGAGGTCGTGGGCCTGGTCGGCACCAACGGCTCCGGCAAATCCACGATGCTCAAGATTATCGCTGGCGTGCTTGAGCCTAGCGAGGGCAGCGTTAAGGTGCACGGTAACATCGCGCCGTTGATTGAGCTTGGTGCCGGCTTTGACCCCGAGCTGACCGCCCGCGAGAACATCTATCTGAACGGCGCCCTGCTCGGCTATACCAAGGAGTTCATCGACGCTAATTTTGATGGCATTATCGAGTTTGCCGAGCTGCAGAACTTTGTTGATATGCCGCTCAAAAATTTCTCTTCGGGCATGGTTGCGCGTATCGCCTTTGCAATCGCGACGATCACCGAGCCCGATATCCTGATCGTTGACGAGACGCTGTCCGTCGGTGATGTGTTCTTCCAGCAGAAGTGCGAGGCCCGCATCCAGCACTTTATCCAGAGCGGTGACGTGACAGTTCTGTTCGTTTCGCACTCCATGGAGCAGGTTGAGCGCATCTGCCAGCGTGCCGTTTGGATTGAGAAGGGTGACCTTCGCATGGACGGCCCGGTCGACAAGGTCTGCAAGGCGTACCGCGAGCAGTTCGACTAGGTTATAATTACTTGCGCCTGACAGGATTGCGCTTGCTTGGGCGTGCGGTTATTTGCTCCATTAGCTCAGTTGGATAGAGCAGGGGACTTCTAATCCCAAGGTCGACGGTTCGAATCCGCCATGGAGCACCATCGTTTATTAAGCCCGGACCCCTTGGTGGTCTGGGCTTTTTTCGTCTTGTATGCTGCTGGAGTCGAGCGCGAGCAAGCCGCTACTGTTCGTTGGGATTGGCATTTTACTTTTCGAGGTGCTCCTTCAGCAGCTCCAGCGCATGGGCGTAGCCTTGCAGGCCCTCGCCGGTGATGGTGGCGAAGCAGGCTAGGCGCGCATAGCTTACCTGGCGGAAGTCTTCGCGCGTCTCGACGGCGCTGATGTGGACTTCCACTGCAGGGATGGCGACGGCTTTGAGGGCGTCGAGGATCGCCACGCTGGTGTGCGTGTAGGCAGCCGGGTTGATGACGATGCCGTCGACCTTGCCGTAGGCCTCCTGAATCTTGTCGACGATGCTGCCCTCGTGGTTGGACTGGAAGACCTCGACCTCGTCAAAACCCTGTGCAGCGCCTGCCTCCTGACAGATCTGGACCAGGCGGTCGTAGTTGTCGCTGCCGTAGATGCCCGGCTCGCGAATGCCGAGCATGTTGAGGTTGGGACCGTTGATGACGAGTGCTTTCATGGTTGCTTCCTTTGCGGTTGGTCGGGCGGTGAGGCGGAATGAAAAACCACCACAAAGGTGCCTGTCCCCTTTGTGGTGGTTTTGGTTAGAGAGCGGGTGGGAGCGTGTCGAGGACGGCTCGGGCGGTGTTGGCTGCGCAGTCGCGCGAGTCGATGATGTGGTCGGCCCAGGCGCGGTAGCGCGGCATGCGCTGCTCGGCGAGCTTTTCGATGCCATCGCGGGCAGTGATGGGGCGTCCCTTATGAGCGAGTTCGTCGAGCTTGCGGTTGAGCATCACAATCTGGCTGTTCTGATGCAGCAGCGGATAGTTCTCATCGCGCGTGACCACGCCGCCGCCGGTGGAGAGCACCAGGCCACTGCGCTTGGAGATGTCGGCTAGCGCCGCCGTCTCCTGCTCGCGGAAGGCCGCCTCGCCGCGCTCGACGATATAGTCGGCGCAGGGCGTGCCCAGGCGCTCCTCGAGGGCGCGATCGAGGTCGATGTGCTCGCAGCCCGTGAGCTGGGCGATCTGCTCGCCCACGCGGGTCTTGCCCGAGCCCGGCATGCCGATGAGCGCGATGTTCTGCTCGCGGCGGGACAGGCGCTCCGTTACGTCCAGGATGCGCTCGCGCGGGGTGGCTTTGCCGGTGTAGCGCTCGACAGCCTGTGCCGCCTGTGCAACAAGCATGAGCAGGCCGCCGATGCAGGGGATGCCGCGGCGCTCGGCCTCGAGCATCAAGCCCGTGCGGGCGGGATTGTAGACAATGTCGATGACGCCCTCGAGCGCGTCAAGTCCCTCGAGCATGCAGGGGGCGTCGGGGCAGTGGGGGAACATGCCGGCAGGCGTGCAGTTGACGAGCAACGCGGCATCGGATTGCTGCGCGATGTTACCGTAGTTGACGTCGCTCGTGCGGCCCACGGGCACCACGACGGCGCCTAGGTCGCCGAGTACCATGCTCGCTGTAGTGCCGGCACCGCCGGTGGCGCCGAGCACGAGGGCCTTCTTACCGGCAACTTCTACGCCCAGCTCCTCGACCAGGCACCGAAAACCAAAGTAGTCGGTGTTGTCGCCGCGCAGGCGGCCATCGGGCAGGCGCGTGATGGTGTTGACGTTGCCCATGCGCTCGGCCAGCGGGCTCAGCTCGTCCAGGTATTCCATGACGGCACGCTTGTAGGGGATGGTCACGTTGGTGCCTTCCCATTCATCGCCCGTCATAAAGGCCTCGAGATCCTCGGGCTCGCGCTCAAATCGCACGTACTCAAGCCCTGCGAGCTCCTTGTAGATGGTCGGGGTGTAGCTGTGGCCCAGCACGCGACCCAGAACGCCGTAGGGACGGGTTGCGGCGGTATCGGTCATCTAGAGCACCTCCGTGTAGCTGCCAAAGTAGGTGAAACTCTCGCATACGTCGTCAATCGAGTCGAGCAGGTCGTCGAGGGCCTTGCTGCCAAAGGGGCAGTCCAGGTCAAAGTAGAACATAAACTCAAAGTCGTGCCCGGGGATGGGGCGGCTCTCGAGCTTGATGAGGTTGATGTTGAGCGCGTAGAAGCGCTCGAGTACGCGATAGAGCGCGCCCGGCTCGTTTGCCGTGGTGATCATGAGCGAGGTACGGTTGGCACCGGGATAGACGCGCGGTTCGCGACTGATGACGACGAAGCGCGTGTAGTTGTTGTCCGAGTCCTGGATGTTGGGCTCCAGCACCTCCAGGCCATACAGCTCGGCACAGCTGCGCGAGGCGATGGCGGCGACATCGGTGCGCTCGGAGTTGGCGACCATCTCGGCCGACATGGCGGTGTTGGGGTACTTGGTGGCATGCAGTCCGTGGCCCTCGATAAAGCCGGCGCACTGGGCAATGGCTTGGCCGTGGCTGTAGACCTCGCGCACGTCGGCGAGCTTGGTGCCGGATTTGACGAGTAAGTTGTGATCGATCTTGAGGCGCAGCGAGCGCACGATATGGAAGTCGAACTGCGCGAGCAGGTCGTAGACGGCGTTGACCGATCCGGCAGTTGAGTTTTCGATGGGCAACACGCCAAACTCGCAGAAGCCGTCGCGTATGGCGCGCATAACGCCCTCGAAGGTCTCAAAGAAGGCGATATCGGGCACGTCGAAGAGCTTGCACGCGGCGATCTGGCTGTAGGCGCCCTCAACGCCCTGGCAGGCAACGGTAGCCGTCTGGGGGAAGGGCGTGTCAAAGGCTGCGGCCGTGGCGCGGGCCTTTTGCGACACCGTGATGCCCTTGAGCTCGTTGATGTGGCGCTGCTGCTCGGCCTTGCTCATGCTCATGAGGAGGCGGAACAAAGTGATGGTCTGGGCCTCATAGCGCTCGGGTGCGCGGCTGGCGAGATTGTTGAGCTTGGAGCGCTCACGGGCGGGGTCAAAGACGGCCTTGCCCATCTCGATCTTGGATTTGGCGACTTCGGTGGCAATGTCCATACGCTCGACAAAGCTGTTGAGCAGGGTGGTGTCGATGCCATCGATGGCCTGGCGAATATCGGCAAGGTCCATGGAGGCCCCTTTCGTGAATGGTTGCCTGGGGTAGTTAATTTGGGACGGGGCTATTTTAGCTACCCTTTGACTGTCGACGAATCGATGAGAGCCAGGGCAAATATCAACTGGCATATGGGGGTAGCTAAAATAGCCCCGTCCCAAATTAACTACCCTTGGGGTGGGTGGACTAATGCTGGGCGGCGTCCTCGAGGAGGGCGTCCCAGATGGCGAGGGCGGCGGCTGCTTCGGCTACGGGGACGGCGCGCGGGACGATGCAGGGATCGTGGCGGCCGTGGACCGAGAGCTCGGCATTTTCCATGGCGTCCATGTCCACGGTCTGTTGCTCGCGACCGATGGAGGGCGTCGGCTTTACGGCCATCCGCCACATGACGGGTGCGCCCGTGGAAATGCCGCCCAGGATGCCGCCGGCGTTATTGGACTCGACCGCAATCTCGCCGGTCTCGGCATCAACGCGATACGGATCGTTGTTCTCGCTGCCGCGCATGGCGGCCACGGCAAAGCCCATGCCAAACTCCACACCCTTTACGGCGGGAATGCCAAACGCGATCTGCGCTATGCGGTTCTCGATACCGTCGAACATGGGGTCGCCGATGCCCGCGGGAAGCCCGTAGATGCCGCACTCCACGATGCCGCCGATACTGTCGAGCTCGTCGCGCGCGGCTAGGATCTCCTCGCGCATGCGGTCGGCTGCGGCGGCGTCAATGCAGGGCAGATCGTTCGTGAGGATCGCCTTGCGGTCGGCCTCGCGATAGACCATGTCGTCCATGGGCAGGTCGGAGATGCCGCCGATCTGCGCGACGTGCGCCATGACCTTGATGCCGCGGGCCTCGAGTGCCTGCAGCGCGATGCCGCCGGCGATGCATAAGGGGGCCGTCAGGCGGCCGGAGAAGTGTCCGCCGCCGGCGACGTCGTGCATGTTGTGGTACTTCACGCGCGCGGGAAAGTCTGCGTGCCCTGGGCGGGGCTTGCGGCGCAGCTCGGAATAGTCCTTGGAGCGCGTGTTGGTGTTTTCGATAATTGCTGCGATGGGTGCGCCAGTGGTGTGTCCGTCGACCACACCGGCAATGATATGCGCGGCGTCGGCCTCGTGGCGCTTGGTTGCGGTCTCGTCGCGACCGGGGGCACGACGGTCCAAAAAGGCCTGTAGCTGCTCCTGGTCAACGGCAATACCGGCAGGAATGCCGTCGAGTGAGCAGCCGATAGCGGGGGAGTGCGACTGGCCAAAGATACTCAGATGCAAGACGTTGCCAAAGGTCGAGGACATGCTATTCCTCCTCGAGCGTGACCTTGCCGCCCAGCAGGCGGTAGTGGTCAAAGAAATCGGGATAGGACTTGTTGACGGCCTCGGCGCCGTGGATCACAACTTCGCCAGTGGCGCGGCTCGCGGCGATGGCGGCCATCATGGCGATGCGGTGGTCGTTGTGCGAATCGACCTCGCCGCCGGTAAAGGCGTCGACACCCTTGATGATGAGGTCGTCGCCGGCAATGCGCACCTGTGCGCCCAGTGCGGTGAGCTCGCGGGTGGTGGTGGCTAGACGGTCAGATTCCTTGATGCGCAGGCGCGCGCAGTCACGGATGAACGTGCGGCCCTGAGCCAGCGATGCCACGGCCGAGATTACGGGCACCAGGTCGGGGATGTCGTGCGCGCTCATTTCAAAGCCGGCGAGCTTGTCGGACTGCACGGTGGCGGCGTTGGTGGAGCGTACGATGCGGGCGCCAAAGCGCGAGAGCGCGGCAAGCACGTTGCGGTCGCCCTGGGCCGAGCTGAGCGACACGCCCTCGACAGTGATGGGGTCGGAGCCGATGGCGCCGGCGCACAGCCAAAAGGCGGCGTTGGACCAGTCGCCCTCGACGGCTACGCTGCCGGGCGTGCGGTACGAGCCGCTGTTCACGCGGAAGTTCGTGACCTCGGGCTGGCCGTCCTTGGCGGGGATGCGCTCGACGTTGACCTCGACACCAAAGGCCTTCATGGCCTGGATGGTCAGGTTGATATAGGGGCGGCTCTCGATAAGGCCGATCACCTGCACGCAGGAGGGCTGGGCCAGCAGCGGGGCCGCCAGCAGCAGGCCGGAGATGTACTGCGAGCTCACGTTGCCCGGCAGGATAAAGGTGCCCGGGCGCATGCGGCCGCTTGTCTTGAGCGGAAAGCCGCCCAGACCCTGCAGGTCGCATCCGGCGGCAATGATCTCGTCGGAGAGCGGGGAGAGGGGGCGTGCGCCCAGACGGCCCTGGCCCACAAAGGTTGCCTCTGCCCCCAGCGCGCAGGCGACGGGCAGCATAAAGCGGAGCGTGGAGCCGCTCTCGCCGCAGTCGAGCGTGCCGCCGGCAAGTGCCTTGAGCAGGCCAAACTCAATACTCTTCATAGTGGGATGGACCTGGAAGCCATCCTCGACGGTCTCGATGCGGGCGCCCAGCGCTGTGAGGCAGCGCACCGTGGCCTCGATATCGGCACAGGTCGTGTTGCAGGTCACGTGCGTCTCGCCGTTGGCAAGTGCGGCGCAGATGATGAGGCGGTGCGCCATCGACTTGGACGCAATGGCGGGAACGGTGCCCTTGAGCGGGGAGGGGGTGATGCGGGCTAGCATGCGGATGCGTCTCCCTTCTGGCCGAGGCCCTCGGCAATTAAATCATGGAAGGTGGAAAGCGGCGTGCGGTCGATGCTGCAGCGGCCAATACCGTGCGGAATCACCAGGTCGATAGTGTCACCGGCGCGTTTTTTGTCGTGCAGCGCCTCGGCAAAGATGGCGTCGGCCGAAAGCTCGCAGCGGGTCTTGAGGCCATGACGGGCGCAGAGCTCCTCGATGCGACCGGGCAGCTCGGCATCGCAAATGCCGTGCAGGGCTGCGGCACGCGTGATGATGCCCATGCCGATCGACACGCAGTTGCCGTGTCCCAGCTCAAAGTGCTCGCAGGCCTCGACGGCATGTCCGGCGCTGTGTCCAAAGTTGAGGAGCTTGCGCTGGTTGGTCTCGCGTTCGTCGGCAACGACCACGGCGCGCTTAATGTCGATATTGCGGGCGATTATGAGCGCCACGCGGGCCACGTCGCGGTTCAGCAGCTCAAGCGTGAGCGGGGTCTTCTCCAGCTCGGCGAAGAGCTCGGGGTCGGCGATCACGGCGTGCTTGACGACTTCGCCGCAGCCGTCGGCGAACTGCTCGGGCGTGAGGGTGGCAAGGCATCCCACGTCAGCGATGACAACACTTGGCTGCCAAAAGGCGCCAGCTAGGTTCTTGCCGGCAGCCAGGTCGATGGCCGTCTTGCCGCCCACCGACGAGTCCACCATAGCGAGCAGACTCGTGGGGATCTGCACAAACTTGCAGCCGCGCATGTAGGTGGCGGCCACAAAGCCGGCCACGTCGCCCACGACGCCGCCGCCGAGCGCCACGATCACGTCGGAGCGCGAAAGCTCGTGCTCGGCTACAAACTCAAGAATGGCAACGTAGGTCTCGGCGCGCTTGTGTACCTCGCCGGCCTCGAAGGTGCAAATGCTTACCTCATAGCCTGACGCCTCCAGGCTCTGCTTAACGGGCATCTGGTAGAGCGGGCCCACGTTGGTGTCCGTCACGATGACGGCGCGGGTGCCTCCGGCGGTGGCGCGAACGAGTGGCCCTGCCTGCTCCAGCAAAAACGTGCCCACGTGTACCTGGTAGGGGCGTGCGGTGTCGATATCGATGGTAATCGCCATAAGCTATGGTCCTTTCGACCTGGCGTGATAGGTGGTCTAGTGGGCGCTCTCGTCGTCGAGTGCGCGCTTGATGCGATCGCCCTCGGCAAGGAGATTCTCAAGATAACGCTGGTCGCGGTTTTTGAGCGCACGGCTGTAGGCGCCGAGCGAATCGATCAGATGGTCGATCTCGAAGGCGAGAGCGTCGGCGTCGTCAATCATGAGCTCGGACCACATCTGCGGGTTGAGGTGTGCCACGCGCGTGAGGTCGCGGTAGCTACCGGCTGAAAAGCCGTGGTGGACCTGGGCGGTGGGGCTCTTTACGTAGGCGTTGGACACCACGTGTGCGAGCTGGCTCGTAAATGCGATCACGCGGTCGTGCTCGGCGGCGGTGGTCACGCTGAACTTGCCAAACCCCAAGGGACGCACCATCTCGCGCACCTGGCCCAAGAGCTCCAGCTTAAGGGCATCGTCTACCGCAGGCGGAACGAGCACGAGCGGTGCGCCCTGGAACAAGTCGGCGCGGGAGTGCGCGTAGCCCGAGAACTGGGTGCCCGCCATGGGGTGTGCGCCCACAAAGTAAAAGCCGTGCTCTTGTGCGAGCTCAAAGGCACGCTCGCACACAATGCCCTTGACGCCCACGGTGTCGATTACCACGGGGCCCATGATGGCTTCGGTGTCGGTGGCGTCGGCGAGCGCCTGGGCGTGGGCCTCGAGCCACTCGATGCATGCCTCGGGATAGCAGGCAAGGACGATGATGTCGCACTTGCCGAGCGTCTCGTCGTTGAGCTCGCCGGCGACGGTACCCATGCTGGCGGCCGTCATCACGTCATCGTCGGGGTCCCAGGCAAGCACGCGAACGCCCGCCTGCGCATAGCCGCGGGCAAAGCTGCCGCCGATGAGGCCCAGGCCCACGATGCCGGCGCACTTGGGTCCACCCTGGTTGACGCGTGCGTTTCTCACCGTACCCATGGGTTACTCCTGAACGGTCTCTTGGCAGACGACCTCGCGGATGGCGCGGATGCGGCGCATGGTGTCGTCGAACTGGTCGGGGGTGAGGGCCTGAGCACCGTCGGACCAAGCGTGGCTCGGGTCGTCGTGGACCTCGATCTCCAGACCGTTGGCGCCGCAGGCAGTCGCGGCGAGCGCCATGGGCTCGACATAGCGGGTGTAGCCGGTGGCGTGGCTGGGGTCGGCGACGACGGGCAGGTGCGATAGGTGGTGCAGCACCGGCACGGCGTTGAGGTCGAAGGTGTTGCGGGTGCGGGTCTCGAAGGTGCGAATGCCGCGCTCGCACAGGATGACGTTGTCGTTGCCCTCGCTCATGATGTACTCGGCAGCCATGAGCAACTCGTCGACGGTGCCGGACATGCCGCGCTTGAGCAGGACCGGGGTCTTGGTCTTGCCGACCTCCTTGAGCAGGGGGAAGTTCTGCGCGTTGCGGGCGCCGATCTGCATGACGTCGATCTTCTTATCCAAGAAGACCTGCACGTCGCGCGGGTCCATGATCTCGGTGACGATCGGCATGTCGAGCTCGGCGGATGCCTCGCATAGCAGGTCCAGGCCGGCGGGACCCATGCCCTGGTAGGCGTAAGGGGAGGTGCGGGGCTTGTAGGCGCCACCGCGCAGCATCGTGGCGCCGGCGGCCTTTACGCGGCGTGCGACGCGAATGAGGTTTTCGCCCTCGACGGAGCAGGGTCCGGCGATGACCTGGAACTGGTCGCCGCCGATCTTGACGCCGTGGCCGCAGTCGATGACGGAGTCCTCAGGGTGGAACTTGCGGTTGGCACGCTTAAAGGGCTCGGAGACGCGCTGCACGCGCTCGACGACATCCATGGACTCGAGCAAGAACGGGTCGATCTTGGTCGTATCGCCCACCAGGCCGATGATGGTCTCGTTCTCGCCGCGCGAGACGTCGGTCTTGAGACCCTTCTTCTCAATCCAGCTGACGATATGGCCGACGGCCTCGTCGCTGGCGCTCTGCTTTAAAATCGCAATCATGGTGTGCCTCTCACCTCGATGGATAGCTCTTGCAAAAACGGCCCGCATCGCGAGCCGTTATGCATCGCGAGCCGTTATATATGTGCATGAGAGTTTATACTAATTGTTTCACTTTTGCGTTCTAAGGTGAGCCTCTGCGCCGTGTCTCCCACGTAATTGCAAAGCTTTTTCTATTCTTTTGTTAGCCCGTGGCGCACTTGGGTATAATGCCAACCGTTCGCCCTATTAGCTCAGGGGATTAGAGCGTCTGCCTCCGGAGCAGAAGGCCGTTGGTTCGAATCCAACATGGGGCACCCTCGAACGTAAGACCGTCCGAACCTCGCATGGTCCGGGCGGTTTTCTTATACCGACGCGACGTGATGGGACAAGGTATGGCAGCAACGGATATCGAGCACGGACTCTCGACCGCCGAGGTCGAGGAGCGCATCGCCGCCGGTAAGATCAACCGCAACATGGAACTCAAGACCACGTCGGTCCGCGAGCTCATCATCGAGAACCTCTGCACGCTGTTTAACTTGATCAACGTGGTTTTGGCGATTTTGGTGTTGCTGACCGGTTCGTTTAAGAACCTGACGTTCCTGTTCGTGGTGTTCTTGAACGCGGCAATTGGCGTCATCCAGTCCATGCGCTCCAAGCGGATGGTCGATAAGCTTACGCTGCTCACCTCTAAGAAGGCCATCGCGGTGCGCGACGGCGCCGAGGTAGAGCTCGACCTGGACCAGATCGTGCTCGACGATATCATTCGCCTGGGGCGCGGTGACCAGATTCCCGCCGACGCCGTGGTGGTGTCGGGTGAGGCACTCGTGAACGAGAGCCTGCTGACGGGCGAGAGCGATCTCATCAAAAAGCAGCCCGGCTCCGAGCTCATGAGCGGCAGCTTTATCGACTCGGGCCTGCTGCGCGCCCGCGTGATCCATGTTGGCGCCGACAACTACGTGGCCAAGATCAACAACGAGGCCAAGTACGTCAAAAAGGTCAATTCCGAGATCATGAATGCGCTCAACACCATCGTGCGCTTTGCGAGCCTCATTATGATTCCGCTCGGCCTGGCGCTCTTTGCCTCGAGTGTGAGCGAGCTGTGGGATGCCGCCGGTACGCCGGGCGATAGCGCGCTTTCGTGGTGTTTTTCCGAGCTGCTTGCCGGTCGCGTGCCTTCGTCGGCGCTGCTGTCTACGGTGGGCGCTCTTTTGGGCATGATTCCGCAGGGCCTGGTGCTGCTGACTTCGTCGGTGCTTGCCATCGCCACGGTGCGTCTGGCGCGCCGCAAGGTACTCGCGCAGCAGCTCTACTGTATCGAGACGCTCGCGCGCGTCGACGTGCTGTGCCTGGACAAGACGGGCACCATTACCTCGGGCCGTATGGAGGTCGAGGGTACCTACCCGCTGCCTGTTGAGGGCGTTGGCTTTGGCGCGGACTCGGACGAGGCAGCTGTCCCCGTCGAGACCACGGTCCTGGATTTTGCGCTCGCCAACGTGGCGCGTGCCACCTCGGCAGACGCCAACGAGACCTGTCAGGCGCTGCTCAACTATTACGCTGACCGCCCGGTCGAGGTTTCCGAGCCGCTGGCGGTCATTCCGTTCTCTTCGTCCAAAAAGTGGAGCGGCGCCTCGTTTGCGCAGGGCTCCTATGTGATGGGCGCAGCGCAATTTGTGCTTTCGGAGCGCGTCTTTGCGCAGGTCGAGAATCGTGTGGCCGAGCTTGCCGACACCTGCCGCGTGCTTGTTGTGGCCCGTGTGGACGGCTTTACGCCCGACGGCGATATGGCGGGCGAGGCCGAGCCCGTCGGCTTTGTGACCATTCGCGACGAGATCCGCTCCTCGGCCGCCGAGACCATCGGCTACTTTAACGAGCAGGGCGTGACCCTCAACGTGATCAGCGGCGACGACCCACGCACGGTGTCGTCGATTGCGCGCGTGGTGGGCGTTCCGGGGGCCGATGCCTACGTCGACGCCACGACGCTCGATACGCCGTCCAAGATTGATGCGGCGGTTGACCGCTATCACGTCTTTGGTCGCGTGACCCCGCAACAGAAGCGCGAACTCGTGCAGGCGCTCAAGCGTCGCGACCATACCGTTGCCATGACGGGCGACGGCGTCAACGACGTGCTGGCGCTCAAGGAAGCCGACTGTTCCGTGGCCATGGCCGCCGGTTCCGATGCCGCGCGCAACGTGGCCGAAATCGTGCTGGTCGACAACGATTTTGCCTCGATGCCCGCCGTGGTGGCCGAGGGCCGTCGCTCCATCAACAACCTGCAGCGCTCTGCGGCGCTGTTTCTGACCAAGACGCTGTTCTCGATGGGCTTGGCGGCACTGTGTATCGCGTTTCCGCCGTATCCCTTCGAGCCGATCCAGATGACGCTCATCAATTTCTTCTGCATCGGCGCGCCGGGCTTTGTGCTGGGTTTGGAGCCCAACAACGCCCGCGTGAAGGGGTCATTCTTGACCAACGTGCTCAAGCGTGCGCTGCCGGCGTCGCTGGCGGTTATTATGGCTGCGGCGCTCGATATCTTTGTGGCGCGCGTGTTTGGCTTTAACCAGCTCACGCTTTCGACCATGTGCCTGCTTACGTCGTGTGCGGCGAGCGTGAGCCTGATCTGGCGCATCTCACAGCCGTTCACTCCCTTGCGCGTGGTGCTCTTTGTATTTGTCGTCGTCGGCATCTTGGCGGGTGTTATCGGATTCCCGGAGCTGCTGTCCATCGCTAATCTTTCGACGGGCGAGGCCGTTATCTTGCTGGCGATCGTCGTCTTTACCTGCACGGTGTTCTTTAAGCTCGCCACGATGATGGATTCGCTTAAGCCGCGCCGTCGCCATGCTGCCACTGGCTTTGGCCGTGGCGTTCGCGTCCGTCTGGGTCGCGGTGGCGGCAAGGTGAGCTCGACGGGCTCGACGGCCCAGCGTTTTGCCAAGCGCGTCGCCGCCGATATGGCGCAGCGCCGTAAGGAGCGCACCGCTCGCGAGGCCGAGGTTCGCGCGCTCGAGGGTGTGGAAAAGGCCCAGCCCAAGAAAAAGAAAGGTGCGGGCACCAAACGTTCGCAGGTGACCAAGTCCGCCCAGGGCATTAAGGTCTCGATGCCGAGCAAAAAGAAAAAGCCTGCAAAGAAGGCCTAGCCCCAGTTGCCCCGGGGATGATTTTTCTGGGACGGGGATTAAAAAATCATTGTGTACCTAATGATTTTTTAATCCCCGTCCCAGAAAAATCATCCCCCCAAAAAGACTACCCTGGCGATGTTGAATTGGTGCCTTGCCCCTGTGGGGGCGTGGCGATGCTATGCTCTAACTTCGACTGTATGAATTGCTCCGAAAAGAGGAAGCCGTGATCTGCCCGCATTGCCTTAAGACCATAGAGGACGGCGCCTCGTTCTGCCCCTATTGCAACGCATACGTTGGTCCGGGCGACGGTCCCGAGCATACCGAGTTCGTATTCTGCGATGGTTGTGGCGCACGCCTGTCCCCGCATGATCGCACCTGTCCCAAGTGCGGGCGCCCCGCCCCGGGCATCCTTTCCAAAGACGCGGCTGCATCCGATCTGGCAGCAGGCCGCACGGCCGGCTTTCCGCGCTTGACGCAGGAGCAGATCGATACCGAGGTGCCCCATGCGCCGGCCTCTGCCGCCGCGGTGCTCTCGGATGCCGCCGACCCCAACGAGACCTGCGTGCTGCCTGCCTTCGATAAGGACTTTGGCATCCCCAAGGTCGATATCCCCACACCGGTGTCCCTGCGCGATGATGTCCAGCCCAAAAAGCAAAAGGCCAAGCGCAAGGTCCATCCCGACGAGGATGCCTATCACAAGCACAAGCGCCATATCCCCAAACCGCTTATCGTCATCGCGGTGCTCGCCGCCGTGTGCGGTGGTGCGTATTGGTTTGTGACTGCCGATCCTATGGGCGTCATGCCCGGCTTCTACGATCAGTTTGGCCGGGCCGCCAAGACCACCTTCCCGTCGCGCCAAAAGGGCGAGGCCACCGAGAAAGAGTCCAAGCAAGAGGATGCGTCCGAGGTCGTTCAGGAGGAGACCATCTTAACCGACGACCAGCTCTACGCCAGGCTCGATGGCCTGTACCAGACCATCGTGTCGTACAGCGACGATGATCAGATCGGCGAGGTCATCGATTCGTTTAATAACGGCTATCTGCGTACGCCGCTCTCCACCCGCCAGGAGTTGTCGCAGAGCGCTTATGCCCTGCGCGATCAGATTAAAAAGACCCAGGATGAGCTCAATAACCTCAAGGTTCAGGACGACACCGTCTATGCGGAGGACATCGATCATCTAAAGCAGCTTGCCCAGTGGATGTACGAGCGTGTCGACGTGATCTGCCAGAGCTGGGATATCTCGCTGTCCATTCCCGACGGCGAGTCGCTGAGCGCCCGTCAGAGCGAGATCCTGGCGCCCATCGCACAAGGCGGCAACAGCGCGCTTAACCAGTACGACGCCAACGTGAGCGCATGGAGACCGCAGCAACGTTCGTAATTTGTTGCCCTCCGGCGGCATAACCTGCGTGCGCAATTGATGGAAGCCCGTGCTTATTGCTACAATTTGACCAAATATGCTTTAAACGCACGAGGAAGGAACCACATGTTTGGTTTTAAGAAAGAGCTCTACACGCCCGAGTATCAGCTTGCCGGCGATGAGTGCGCGGTGATCGAGACGTCGAAGGGCACCATCAAGGTCAAGTTTGACGGCGAGGGCGCCCCCATCCACGTGGCGAACTTCTGCGAGCTTTCCACGATGGGTTTTTACGACGGCCTTAAGTTCCATCGCTATGTGCCCGGTTTTGTGATCCAGGGCGGCGACCCCAATACCCGCGATATGTCCGGCGCCGATGTCGCCGCCGGCCTTGAGGGCCCCGACGGCATGCCCGGTACCGGTGGCCCCGGCTACTGCATCAAGGGCGAGTTCGCTACCAACCCGCGTAACAGCCACGTCGACGGCGCGCTTGCCATGGCACGTTCCATGGATCCCGATTCCGCAGGTTCGCAGTTCTACTTCTGCCTGGGTGCCCAGCACAACCTCGACTCCGGCTATACCGTCTTTGGCACCACGGTCGAGGGCCTCGACGTCATCTCGCAGCTGCGTGCCGGTGACGAGATCGTCCATGTCGAGATCGTTCACGAGTAAAGGGGACTTCCTTGAATAGCCAGCTGATCCAACAGGGCCGCGCCGCTTATCGCGCGGGTGATTATTCCGCTGCCGCCCAGATGCTCGGTGCGGCAAAGACCCCCGGTGAGATTATGGGCGAGGCCGACCATCTGCGCGGCAACGCCTTGATGCACCTGGGCATGTATGCCGAGGCCGCCGAGGCCTACGCCGCCGCCCTTAACGACGGTACCTATGGCAAGCGCGGCGCGCTGCTCACCAACCGCGGCAAGGCGCTTGCTGCCGTGGGTGACTATGTGACTGCAGCCCAGGCGTTCTCTGCCGCAACGCAGGATGCATCCTATGCCACGCCGTTTAAGGCCTACCTGGGTCTGGGCAACGCGCTGTTCCAGTCGGGCGACTATGCCAATGCCGGTACTGCCTTCCGTCAGGCTGCCATCGACGGCGCCAACCCGGCTCCTGCCGCCGCACTCGGCGAGCTCGGTCGTTGCTTCATTAAGCTCGGCCGTCCGGCAGACGCCGTAGAGACCTACCGCACGGCCATCGACTTTGCCGGTCCGCGCGACGACACGCGTGCGCTTAACGCCGGTATGGGCGAGGCGCTTTCCGCCGCCGGTCGTCCCTCTGACGCGCTCGATGCCTTTAACGCCGCCACTGCCGACGGCATCTACCAGCTTACGCCCGAGCAGTCCGACGAGCTTGCCCGCGTGCACGATTCCCTCGCTGCGCTTTCGGCCCAGACGGCCATGGCCACGGCGCCGGCTCCCGCGATGGATGCTCCCGCCGTCGACCCGCTCGACCCCACGGGTGCTACCGGTCAGTTTATGCCCGACCCCTCGGACACCGGCTTCTTCACCCTGTCCGAGTCCGAGATGGTTCAGCAGGACCGCAAGGAGGCCAAGGTCCGTCGTCGCCATCGCCACACGGGCCTCAAGGTCTTCTTGGTTCTGCTTCTGCTGATTGTCCTTGCCGCAGGCGGTCTTGGCTTTGCCTACACGCGCGGCCTGGGCTTCCCCTCGCAGGAGTCTGTTGTCACCGACCTGTTCCAGGCCGCCGGTGACGGCGATACCGCCAAGGCCGAGTCCTGTCTTGCTTCCAGCCTGTCCGAGGACGCCAAGGCGATGATCATCTCTTCGATCCCGCAGGGCGCCACCGTCTCCATCGAGGGCATGGATCAGTCTATGACCGAGACCACCGCCAAGGTCAAGGCGTCGCTGTCCAAGGGCGGCGAGCAGGAGTACACCGTCAAGTTCGTGCGCTCCGACAACCATATCGGTTGGGCCGTCTCCTCGCTTGATATCGATCTTTCGGCCGCTGACAACCAGTAGTGACCTTATGAGATTTGGCGCTGCCCGGTGCTTCACCGCAAGTGAGGCGCCGGGCTTGCGCTAGTATGATGGGCTAGTAGTTTTCCAGCAATCATCCAACACATCAGGAGTTGCGTTGTTTTCTTTGATGGATATGTTCTTCGGTAGCTATGCGGGCGATCTTGCCATCGACCTCGGCACCGCCAACACGCTTGTCTCCGTGCGCGGCAAGGGCATCGTCATTCGCGAGCCCTCCGTTGTCGCCATCGACAAGAACGATGAGCGCATCCTGGCTGTCGGTATCGAGGCAAAGCGCATGCTCGGCCGTACGCCCGGTAACATTGTGGCTGTGCGTCCCCTTAAGGACGGCGTTATCGCCGACTTCGACGTTACCGAGGCCATGCTTCGCTATTTTATCGACAAGGCGTCCGAGAAGCGCTATCCGTGGACCCCGCGTCCGCGCGTTGTCGTCTGCGTCCCCTCCGGTGTCACGTCGGTCGAGAAGCGCGCCGTTTTTGAGGCTACGATCCAAGCCGGTGCCCGCCAGGCATACCTGATCGAGGAGCCCATGGCCGCTGCCATCGGCGCCGACTTGCCTGTCGAGGAGCCGACCGGCTCCATGGTCATCGATATCGGCGGCGGTACCACCGAGGTCGCCGTTATCGCCATGGGCGGTATCGTCGTGTCGCAGTCCATTCGCATTGCCGGTGACGAGTTTGATCAGGCCATCCTTACCCACGTTCGCGATGCCTATAACCTGGCTATCGGCGAGCGCACGGCCGAGGACATCAAGATCAAGGTCGGTTCTGCCGTGCCGCTCAAGGACGAGCTCGACGTCGAGGTCAACGGCCGCGACGTGATCACGGGCCTGCCCAAGACCGTGCGCATCGAGAGCGAGGAGATTCGTCGCGCGCTCAATAAGCCGCTCGACGAGATGGCCAAGGCCGTCAAGGACGCCCTCGACGCCACGCCGCCCGATCTTGCCTCGGATCTTATGTACTACGGCATCCTGTTGACCGGCGGCGGTGCGCTGCTGCGCGGCCTCGACGTGCGTCTGCGCGACGAGACCGGCGTTTCGGTCAACGTCAGCCCTACGGCGCTCGACAACGTCGTCAACGGCTGCGCCCGCGTGCTCGAGGCCAACGCGTTTGACGGTGGCTTCGTCCAGACCAATGCTTAATTTCCAAAAGGTGGATTCCATTTGGCACGATCTTCGGGTTTCTCTTCAAATCTGAATACCAAGCGACAATCAACGGGTATGCGCCCGTTGATTGTTTTCAGCGTAATTTCGGTGCTGCTGCTTACGTTTTACATTCGCGAGGGTGAGGCGGGACCGATTCATGCCGTGCGTTCTGGCGTGACGACGATTACCTCGCCGGTGCGTTTTGTGGGCTCGGCTGTGGCCGCGCCCTTTAACGCAATCGGAAACGTGTTCTCAAACCTTACGGCTTCGCAAGACACCCTCGACGAGCTTAAGAAGCAAAACGAGGTCCTGACGTCAAAGGTTGCCGAGCTCTCCGAGGCTCAAAAGACCGCCGAGCGACTCGAGAGCCTGGTCGGTCTTCAGTCGACCTACAACCTCAAGTCCACCGCGGCTCGCATTGTCGGCGCGTCGGGCGATGCCTGGACCTCGACCGTTACCATCGACAAAGGCTCTGCCGACGGTCTTACCATCAACATGCCCGTGACGAGTTCTGCCGGTGTCATCGGTCAGATTATCGAGGTTTCGGCCAAGACCTCCACCGTCCGCCTGATTAGTGGTGAGAACTCGGGTGTGTCCGCCATGGTGCAGGATACGCGTGCTCAGGGCATGCTGCAGGGGCAGCCCGACGGTACCCTGCGCCTGGAGCACGTGAGTGTCGACTCCGACGTGAAGGTGGGCGATATCATCGTGACCTCGGGCATCGGCGGCGTATTCCCCAAGGGCCTGCCGCTCGGTACGGTCTCGTCGGTGGAGAAGTCTGCCAACGATGTGTACTACACCATCGTCGTGCGCGCTCAGACAACGGCCGAAAACAACGAGGAAGTGCTGGTCATTACGTCGCTGACCGATGAGCAGTCGGCTTCGGACGAGGATGTGAGCAGCGCCAACAGTACGCCGCAGGGCACCTCGCGCGATGCGGCCACCAAGTCCAAAGATGAAAGCTCGGATGAAAACTCCGATGCGTCCGACACGACTGACTCGGGCTCGAGCGAATAGGGAGGCATGTCCATGGATCTACACGAACAGGGGACTGGCTCCCGCACTTTTGCGATTGCCGCCATTGTCTGCGTCCTGCTGCAGGCGGGCTTGGCGCCGCAGATCTCCATCGCGGGCGGTCGCATCAACTTTATGATTATCCTGGTGTGCCTGAGTGTGTTTTCGGTCGATCCCACGCGGGCCGTCATCTGCGGTTTTTGCAGTGGCCTGTTCTACGACCTGTCGGCAGCCGTGCCGGTGGGCGTGATGTCGCTGTTGCTGACAGTGGGCAGCTTTGCCCTGACACACAGTGCCGCCGGTCAGACGGGCGGCACCCCGAGCGCTCGCGGCATCACGGTGGGCGCCTTTGCGCTTGCCATTAACGTGATCTACAGCATTATCTTGCTGTTTATGGGACTGGAATCGAGTTTTGTCGTGGCGATCTTTGGACACGCCCTGCCGTCCTCGATTCTGACCGGTCTGGTCGCCGTTCCGTTTTTGATGTCCGGCGTCGCGCCGCAGTCTGGCTATGGGTTCTCCGCGCGCGGTGGGCGTCAGACGGGTATGCGCTTTAAGCCCAAGACCCGTAAGCTCAAATAGGGGAGGTCTGTAGATGTCTTCCCAGTTGACGGTTGTTGTCGCTGGCATCGTCCTGGTCGTGGCCATTGTGGTCGCGCTGGTCATCATGCGACGCGGCGACTCCCGCTTTACCTACGATACGCAGCACGGAACGGCCCCGCGCGCCACCGAGGGCGAGGGCAATACGGCCGCTACGGCCTTCAAGGGCCGCTTTTCCATCCTCACCGCGGGCGTGGGTGCGATGTTTGCCGCGCTTGCCGTTAAACTGTGGGGCATGCAGATGGTCTCGTCGGACTACTACGACAAGCAGGCCAAGAGCAATCAGACCCGTACCGTTACCACGCCTGCCGTTCGTGGCCGCATCTTGGACCGCAACGGCGTCGCGCTGGTGCAAAACCGCCCCTCGCTCGCCGTCGTCGCCTATCGCGACCTTGCCGACGACAAGGTACTGGTGCGCCATCTTGCCAACGTGCTCGGCATGCCGTATATCGCGGTGCTGCGCAACATCCAGGACAATTCCGAAGGTGCGCAGAGCCTGCATACGATCGCGACTGACGTGCGCCGCTCTACTGTCGCCTACATTCAGGAGCACGCCGGTGAGTTTCCCGGCGTGAAGATCGCCGAGCGCACCGAGCGCCAATACCCGTATGGCGAGACCGCCTGCCATATCTTGGGCTATACCGGCACCATTACCTCCGAGCAGCTCGAGGCGCAGAACAAGAAGTCGTCGGACGGCAGCGATAGCGCGGCTGGCCAGATTTCGTATCAATCGGGCGATATTGTGGGCCAGGCGGGCGTAGAGATTTACTACGAAAATCTGCTGCAGGGCATTCGTGGTGAGCAGACCGTGAAAGTTGACGCCTCGGGTAACGTGACCGGTCAAGCCGGCGCCGTTCCCGCCAAGGCCGGTTCTGACATTAAGCTTACGCTCGATCTTAAGATTCAACAGGCCTGCGAGACGGCTCTGGCGAATGCCATTGAGCTTGCCAAGACCACGGGTCATAGCGATGCCGGCAACGGCGCCGTGGTGTGTCTCGATCCCAACAATGGTGAGATTCTGGGTATGGCGAGCGAGCCCAAGTTTGATCCGTCGGTGTTCATCGGCGGCGTTTCCAACGACGTGTGGACCGAGCTCAACGACGACAAGGGTTCGCATCCGCTGCTCAACCGCGCCATTAGCGGCCAGTATATGTCGGCTTCGACCATCAAGCCGCTCTCGGCTCTGGCCGGTCTTGAGTTTGGAACCTATACCTCAGGCCAGACCACGAACTGCACGGGCTATTGGACGGGCCTGGGCAAGTCATGGGGTAAGTACTGCTGGCTGCATTCCGGTCACGGCACTATGACGCTGCAGTCCGGTATCGCCAACTCGTGCGACCCCGTGTTTTACGATATGGGCAAGGCGTTTTTCTACAACGACCAGCATCCCGAGGGTCTGCAAGAGGTCTTTCGCCGTTGGGGCCTGGGCAAGACCTGCGGCATCGATCTGCCAAGCGAGGGCACCGGTCGTATTCCTGACGCCAAGTGGAAAGAGTCCTACTTTACCGACGCCTCGGCCGAGGACCGCAAGTGGAATGCCGGCGATATGACTAACATCGCTATCGGCCAGGGCGACATTTTGGTGACGCCGCTGCAGATGGCGTGTGCCTACATGGGCCTTGCCAACGGCGGCAAACAGTATGTGCCCCACGTCTTCTTGTCGGCGGTGTCGCGCGATGGCGACGGCGATGCCTACAAGTACAACGGCAAGGGCAAAAAGAAGCGCCTGGAGGCCCATATCAATAGCGACGCCGACCTGGCGCTGGTCCGTAACGGCATGCACGATGTGATTTACTCGGCGTCGACTTCGACCGCCGCGCACTTTAACTCCTTGACCCCCACGGTCTACGGCAAGTCCGGCACGGGCGAGAAGAGCGGCGAGGACGATTACGCGTGGTTTTGCGCCTACGCGCCGGCCGATGAGCCCAAGTACGTGATTGTCACTGTCTTGGAACAGGGCGGTGGTGGCTCCGATACCGCGCTGCACGTCGTGCGCGATGTCCTCGGTGCCATCTATGATGAGCCTGACACATCTTCTGCCACGGGCGATTCTTCGGTTCGATAGGAGGTTGCGATGGATTTTTCGCCGGCGGACCTGTTCCGCTCAACTAAAACCGGTTCCCGCAGCAGCCTGGACCGTGTCAACAAGCAGCTTTCGGCCTCGCGCGGCACGTTTCGCCAGAAGGTGCACATCGGCGTGCTGCTGGCAACCTTGGCACTCGTTGCCTATGGTGCCGTCATCATTTGGTCGGCATCGCAGTTTAAGGCCGACGCCTCATTTTCGCGCCACCTGTTGGGCATCGGCATCGGTGCGGTGCTTGCGGTGCTCGTCTGGCGTACCGATCTGCGCGGCATCTCTAACTTCTCGACGGCGCTGCTCGTCATCGACCTCATTGTGATTTTCTCGCCCAAGATTCCGGGGCTGTCCTATACGGGCGGTCTGGGCATGACGGGCTGGATCAAGATTCCCGGTATCGGTCTTACCTTCCAGCCGGTCGAGCTCGCCAAGCTCATCACGATCTTCTTTATCGCCACGCTTGGTTCGCAGTACAACGGCCGCATCGATACCGCCCGCGACTACATTAAGCTCTGCGGCATGCTTTCCGTTCCGTTTTTGGCCGTCGTCGCCATGGGCGACCTGGGTTCGGGCCTGGTCGTGTTGGTGTCGGGTGCCGTTGTGATCTGCATGAGCGGTGCGCGCCGCGAATGGGTGCTGTCGACCTTGGCTCTGCTCGTGGGTTTGGTGGCGCTCATCCTGGCGCTCGATTCTGTGCTCGATTCTCTTTTGGGCCATGACGTTTTGATCAAGCAGTACCAGATGAACCGACTGACCGTCTTTATCGACCCCGATAATGCCGATTCGGACGATGCCTACAACTTGCAGCAATCGCTCATCGCGGTTGGATCGGGTGGCTTTTTCGGTAAAGGTCTGGGCCATGCGACGCAGTCTGCCGGTGGCTTTCTGCCCGAGTTCCACACCGACTTCGTCTTTGCCTTTTTGTCCGAGACCTTTGGCTTCTGCGGCTCCTTTTTGCTGCTGTGCCTGTACGTGCTGCTCATGTTCTCGACGATTCGCGTCGCCTTTAAGTGTGAGTCTCTGTTCCTACGCTTGTCATGCGTGGGTATCGTCGGCATGTGGGCATTCCAGACCTTCGAGAACATCGGCATGTGCATCGGCATGATGCCGATTACCGGTATTCCGCTGCCGTTCATTAGCTTCGGTTCGTCCTCGATGATGATCCAGTTGCTGACGGTGGGTATCGTACAATCCATATGGCGGCATCGTTCGGGCGCCGCGTAACCGCTGGAGGGGTTTGCTATGAAGATTCCCGTGGACAAGCTGACCCGCGTCTTTAAGATGGGCGCGACCACCAAGAAGGATTCCGACACGCCGGTTCGCGTGTCCGTCTACCTCGATTCGTCTGCCTCGCGTTTTTTGGTCGAGACGGTGCGCGATGCCTTCGTGCCGCAGACGACGTCTGGCATTGTGCGCGTTGAGCGCCTGGGTGAGGACCGTATCGTCCCCAAGACCGATACCGACGTGGTGCTGGTCCTTTCGTGCGGATCCGACCGTCTGGAGAGCGCTGTACAGGAGCTTGTGATTGCCGGCGCCCCCGTGTGCGTGCTGGCCGAGTCTGCTGTCGAGGTGCCTTTTATCCAGGAGTCCACGCCCATGCTCGGCGCGGTGGCGGCCACCGATAAGACGTATCTGCTCGAGACGCTTGCCCGCTGGATTCTCGATCGCACGGACAAGGAGACGGCCTTTGCGGCGAACTTTGTTTTTATGCGTATTGCGGCCGCTAACCGCATCATCACCTCGTGCGCGCTTACCAATATGGCGACGGGCGCGCTGGTGTTTTTGCCGGGGGCCGATTATCCCGTTATGGCGCTGGCGCAGGTGGGCATGCTCTTTGAGCTCGCGGCCATCTTTGGACGCGGTATTAAGCCCGAGCGCGGTTATGAGGTCGCGGGCGTGCTTGCCGGCGGCTTGGTGCTCCGCGCCGTCACCCGCGCCCTGGTAAAGCAGACGCCGCATATTGGGTTTGCCGTCAAGGCGCTGACCGCCGCCGCGGGAACCTATGGCATGGGCCGTGCGCTCGTGTCGTTGTATGAACGCGACATCGACTACAGCCGTGCCAACGAGGTGGCTGCCGCCACGTTCTCGCGCGTCCGCGACCTGGTGACCACGGTTGCCGGCGCTACTCGTCCCATGGGTCCCTTTGAGGACGCATCTGATCTCGCTGCTTAGGGGTTTCTTTTGCGCGCTGTGTACCAAGACTGTTTTCATTTGATTGAGCCCCTGCTCGCAAAGGTCGAGAAGCCGAGTCGCTATATCGACCATGAGTGGGGCACGCTCTCCAAGGCCGATGCCGATTACCGCTGCTGCATGATCTACCCTGACGTGTATGAGGTCGGTCTGCCCAACCAGGGCATCGCCATTCTCTATAACATCCTCAATCAGGCCGAGGGCATTTCCTGCGAGCGCGGCTATGTGCCGTGGCCCGATATGGGCGATGCCATGCGCGAGGCGGGGATTCCGCTGCTGTCGCTCGAGGGCGCGGCGCCTGTGGCCTCGTTCGATATCGTCGGCATGCATGTGCCGCACGAGATGGCCGTCACCAACTTCCTCGAGGCGCTCGACCTCGCCGGCATTCCGCTGCTCGCGGCCGACCGTACCGAGGACGATCCCATCATCGTCGCCGGTGGTCCCTCGGTCTATAACCCCGAGCCGTATGCGGCCTTCTTCGATGCCATCCTCATTGGCGAGGGCGAGGAGTCGTTGCTCGAGATCTGTCAGCTGCATCGCCGCTTGCGCGACGAGGGCGTCTCGCGCGCTCAGATTGTCGAGCAGCTCGCGACGGTCGCCGGTACCTATGTGCCGTCTCTGTATGAGGTGCGCTATGACGAGCCCTGCTCGCCGCATGGCTACACCGTGCCGCGCGAAGGCAAGGACGTCCCGCAGGTAGTCTATAAGCGCGTCGTTGAGGACTTTGGAGCTACTAATCCGCTGTCGCAGTCGTGCGTGCCCTACGCGCAGCTCGTTCACGACCGCCTGTCGATTGAGATTCTGCGCGGTTGTGCCCGCGGCTGCCGTTTTTGCCAGGCCGGTATGACCTATCGTCCGGTGCGCGAGCGCTCGGCCGACCAGATTGTTTCCTCGGTGATCCAGGGCCTGCAGAAGACTGGCTATGACGAGGTGTCGCTCACCTCGCTTTCGACCACCGACCACTCCTGCATCCGCGATGTGCTCGGCAGGCTCAACCGCCGCCTGGAGGATACGGGTATTCGCGTATCCATTCCCTCGCAGCGCCTGGATTCGTTTGGCGTGGATATGGCCGAGTCGGTCGCCGGCGAAAAGAAGGGCGGCCTGACGTTTGCCCCCGAGGCCGGCAGTCAGCGCATGCGCGACATCATCAACAAGAACGTGACCGAGGAGGACTTGGACCGTGCGGCCAAGGCGGCCTTTGAGGCCGGCTGGAATCGCATGAAGCTCTACTTTATGATGGGCCTTCCCGGCGAGCGCGACGAGGATATCGTGGCCATCGCCAACCTGGCCGACCACGTGCTCGAGCTCGGCCGCTCCGTGGTTCCCAAGGCGCGCCGCGGCTCCGTCTCGGTGTCCATCTCGGTGTCGGTGTTTATTCCCAAGGCCGCCACGCCCTTCCAATGGTGCCCGCAGCTCGATTACGACGACGTCAAGCGCCGTCAGAAGCTCCTCATCACGAGCGTTCGCAACCGTGCGGTCCGCGTGCACTACCACGATGCCGAAACCTCGCTCGTCGAGGCCGCGCTGTCTCGCGCCGGCCGTGACATGACGCCTGTCATCATCGATGCCTGGCGTGCCGGTTCGCGTTTTGACGCCTGGGTGGAGCATTTTTCGCTTGATAACTGGAAGTCGGCTGCGGCCAAAAACGGCATCGATCTCAACGAGCTCGTGCACCTGCCCTACGAACTGGACTGGCGCCTGCCCTGGGAGCACGTGAGCCCCGGCTGCTCGCGCGGCTTCCTCGAGCGCGAATACCGCCGCTCGTTGGAGGGCGTCACGACGCCCGACTGTACCCGCACCTCGTGCACCGGCTGCGGAATCTGCCCCACGCTTCATGCCAAGAACGTATTGGTGGGTGATCGCGCATGAGTGAGCGCCTGACCGACAACCCCACGCTCTTTAGGATTCGCGTTCGCTATGGCAAGCGCGACCGCCTTAAGTACCTGGGCCATCTCGAAGTGATTCATACTATTGAGCGCATCGTGCGTCGCGCGGGGCTGCCCTATGCCGTGACGCAGGGCTTCTCTCCGCATATGCGTGTGGGCTTTTCGTCGGCGCTGCCGGTGGGAACGTCGTCGACTTGCGAGTGGTATGACTTGTTTATGACTGAGTTCGTTGCGCTCGATGAGGCGTTTGAACGTTTGGCGGCGGCATCTCCGGCCGATCTGGCCCCCATCGAGGCGGCATACATCGACGTGCGCACGCCGGCGCTGACGGCGCAACTCACGCGTCTGTCGTACCGTATCGACCTACACTTGGACGCCGAAGCACCCGTGAGCGCCGATGAGGTGCGCGCTGCGATCGACACGTTGCGTGCAGGCCATGGCATCGACTACGCACGCGGTAAGAAGGGCAAGCGCCTAGACCTTGACCACACACTGGTGGGCTATGAGCTCACGGCAGGGGAGCGCCCGGACCATCTGGTGCTCATGCTCGACACCCATGCCGACAACGAGGGGTCCATGCGTCCGGAAATTTTGCTTTCTGCCGCTGATGTTTTGTTGCAGGGCTTGACCCCGGGCGTCGATGCACCTATTGTTTCCACCGGTATGCAAGACCTCGTGACCATCTGCTCCTACGATGTCGAGCGTCAGAATCAAGCATGCGAGGACGACGAGGGCCGACTCGTCAGCCCCATACCTGTGCGAACTTGTGGATTTGCTCCACATACTCGTTGACGGGGGTATTATCGCCTGCTACTATATTCGGCTGTTGCACTAACTGATGCATGAAGGGCAAGTAAACATGTACGCAATCGTTAACACGGGCGGCAAGCAGTACAAGGTCGCCACCGACGATGTCATCACCGTCGAGAAGATCGAGGGCAATGAGGGCGATAAGATCACCCTGCCGGTTATCTTCCTCAACGATGGTAAGAAGATCGTCACCGATCCCGACAAGCTGGCCAAGGCCAAGGTTACCGCTCAGATCGTTGAGCAGTTCAAGGGCGAGAAGCAGCTGGTCTTCAAGTTCCACAAGCGTAAGCGCTATCGTCGTCTGAAGGGTCACCGTCAGCAGCTCACCAAGCTGAAGATCGTGAAGGTTCAGGCTACCTCCCGCGCCAAGAAGGCTGTCAAGGCAGAGGCTGAGGCTGTTGCCGAGGCTCCCGTCGCCGAGTAGATTACACTCGTAACGAAAGAGTAGGTATACACAATGGCACACAAAAAAGGACTCGGTTCCTCCCGTAATGGCCGTGACTCCCGCGGTCAGCGCCTTGGCACGAAGCGCTATGCCGGCCAGACGGTAACCACGGGCACGATTCTCGTCCGTCAGCACGGCACGCACATCCACCCGGGTGAGAACGTTGGCCGTGGCAAGGACGACACGCTGTTCGCGCTGGTCGACGGTACCGTTGAGTTCCACAAGGGTATCAAGCACAGGGTCAGCGTACGCCCGCTCGCGAACGCGTAATTCACCCTTCATAGAGCACATATGTGGGAGGCACTTGAGTTTTAGGATTCAAGGGTCTCCCTCTTTTTTGTAGGAGGCGATTCTGTTGTCACAGTTCACCGATATCAGCCGAATTAACGTTTGCGGCGGCGACGGCGGAGCCGGATGCATGTCGTTTAGGCGCGAGGCATTTGTTCCCAAGGGCGGCCCCGATGGCGGCGACGGCGGTCGTGGCGGCAACGTCGTTATCCAGGCCGACGCTCAGCTTTCCTCGCTGATCGATTACCGCTTTAAGCATCACTTCCGTGCTGAGCGCGGAACGCATGGCCAGGGTGCCCGCCGCAACGGCAAAAGCGGAGAGGACCTGATTTTGAAAGTCCCCATGGGCACCGTAGTCCGCGAGCTCGATCCCGAGACGCAGACCACGATGTTCGAGATTGCCGACCTGGTGCACGACGGTGAGCGCGTTATCGTGGCGCCCGGTGGTGCCGGCGGTCTGGGCAACACTCACTTTGTGACGTCGGTGCGTCGCGCGCCCGCATTTGCCCAGCTGGGCGAGCCGGCCGAGGAACACTGGATCGAGCTCGAGATGAAGCTTATGGCCGATGCCGCGCTCGTGGGCTTTCCCTCGGTGGGTAAGTCTTCGCTCATCGCGCGTATGAGTGCCGCCCGTCCCAAGATTGCCGACTATCCGTTTACCACGCTTGTGCCCAACTTGGGCATGGTGCGTGCCGGCGAATATTCTTACGTCGTTGCCGATGTCCCCGGTCTTATCGAGGGCGCGAGCGAGGGGCGTGGCCTGGGCCATCAGTTCCTGCGTCATATCGAGCGCACTGCTTTGATTATGCATGTCGTTGACATGACGGGCGGGTTTGAGGATCGTGATCCGGTCGAGGACTATCGCATTATTAACCGTGAGCTCGAGCAGTATGGCGCAGAGCTCTCGGAGCGCCCGCAGATCGTTGTCGCTAATAAGTGCGATGCGCCGGGCACGGCCGACAAGATTGCCGACCTTAAGCGTGCGGCGCTCGACGATGGCCATATGTTCTTTGCCGTGTCCGCTGTGACGGGTGCCGGTCTCAACACGCTGATGCTTGCCGTGGGCGAGCAGGTGGCTAAGCTTCGCGCTGAGCTGGCGGTCTCTGATGAGCCGGTCGATTTGCGCGACGAGGAGTGGGAGCGCCGCCGTCTGCAGCGCGAGAAGCGGTTCCGCATTGTCCAAGAGGAGCCCGGTGCCTTCCGCGTGGTCGGCCGCGCTATCGAGCGCATGGTTATCCAGACCGACTGGGAAAACGAGGAAGCCGTCATCTACCTGCAGCATAAGTTTTCCCGCATGGGTGTTGACGATGCGCTCGAAAAGGCCGGCTGCCGTGCCGGCGACGAGGTTCGCATTTGCCAGCGCGCCTTTGACTTTGAGGGCGCCGAGGACTTCTCGGAGTTTGAGGACGAGCTCGAGGACGCAGGCGTTGAGGTTATTGACGTAGCGGCCGAGGGTCCGGACGTGGCTGATGTCACCGAGGGTTCCGAAGGCACTACCGAAGTCGACGC
Organism: uncultured Collinsella sp.; assembly: GCA_900541195.1. Lineage (GTDB taxonomy): Bacteria > Actinomycetota > Coriobacteriia > Coriobacteriales > Coriobacteriaceae > Collinsella. The sequence goes on from UQIY01000001.1 coordinate 67,014, forward strand.
TGTTGAGACCCCGGAGGGCGAGTAAGCCATGTCGCTGCGCGGTGGAATCGGTCTGCCCGAGCTTCCCATAGAGGACGGACAGGAGTTTAGGCTCGGCATTATGGGCGGCACCTTTGACCCGATTCATTACGGGCACTTGGTTACTGCCGAGCAGGCTCGCGAGTCACTCGACTTGGACGCTGTGCTTTTTATGCCGGCCGGCTCTCCTGCCTTTAAGCTCGACAAACCGGTGACGCCTGCTGAGGACCGTTATGCCATGACGGTCCTCGCGACCGCCGCGAACCCGGCCTTTTTGGCAAGCCGCTTCGAGATCGATCGTGCCGGTGTCACCTACACAGCCGATACGCTGCGTGCCCTTCGCGAGTTTTACCCGCCACAGGTGAAGCTTTACTTTATTACGGGTGCCGATGCGATTATCGATATTGTGACCTGGCACAATGCAGATGAGATTGCCGAACTGGCAACCTTTATTGCTGCGACGCGTCCCGGCTTTGACATCGATACGGCCCGGGCGCGGATTAAGGAATCGGGGCTGCCGTTCGACGTTCGCTATATTCAGATTCCGGCGCTGGCGATTAGCTCGACCAACATTCGCAAGCGGGTTGCTCGCGGCATGAGCGTGCGCTATCTTACGAGCGAGTCCGTGCTCGGCTATATCCGTAAACGCGGTCTGTATGCCGATCTTGGGCAAGACGATTTTGATTGATGGGGGAGAACGTTGTCGGTAGAAGATCAGTTTGAGGGCGACGAGCGCGCGCTCTTGACGCGTATCCACGAGTTGCTCGATGTGCGCATGAAGGATAAACGTAAGCGCTACGTGCATTCGCTCGGGGTTGCCGAGACTGCGTTGCACCTAGCCGAGGTATACGGTGTCGACCGCTTTGATGCTGCAGCCGCCGGCCTGATCCATGACTGGGACAAAGTGCTCTCCAACGACGAGCTGGTCACGCGCGCTCTGCATTATGGCATTAAGATTGCCGGCTCTCCGTCTGCCGCGACGCCGCTTTTGCATGGCCCGGTTGCCGCCTATGAGCTTCCGCAGCTTTTTCCCGAGCTGCCGCCGGCGGTTTTTCAGGCTGTCGACCGTCACACCGTGGGCGCTTGCGACATGACGCCGCTCGATATGGTGGTCTTTGTGGCCGATGCCATCGAACCCAACCGCCACGGCGATTATGCCCATGCGCTGCGCAAGATGGTGGGGGAGTCCTCGCTCGACGAGTTGTTCTTCTCCTGTTTTGCGCAGGGTCTGGTCTATGTGATCCAGACCGGGCGTTATCTTTATCCCACGGCTATTACGATTTACAACCATTACGCCCAGCTGCGCTAGCTCGGGCTGTCTAGAAAGAGGTATTCCATGGCCGACGAGACCATGACCGACGAGCAGATTCTTGAAGGTGTGGAGCACAAGAGTTTCGTTGCCACGTCCGACCGCACTGCCGCCTCGCTGTCCGCGAGCGGTGTCGCCGCCGAGGATGTCGCCCGCGCCGCTGCGCAGGCCGCCTACGACAAGAAAGGCGAGGACGTTCAGGTGCTCGACCTGACTGAGCTTTCCGATGTGTGCGACTACTTTGTCCTTGCTACCGGCACCAACAACCGCCAGGTTGATTCCATCGTCGACGAGATTGAGGAGAAGGTCGCCGAGGCTTGCGGCGAGCATCCGTTCTCCATCGAGGGTCGCGAGCAGAAGACCTGGATGCTCATGGACTACGGCTCCGTCGTCGTCCATGTCTTTACCCCCGAGGCCCGTGAGTTCTACCGTCTCGAAAAGCTCTGGGGTGACGCCCCCCAGCTTCCCCTTGACCTCCTTTAGTAGTTCATTTGGGACGGGCTTTTTAGCTAACCTTTACCGTTCGCCGGGCAGCTGCATCATTCGCAGCTGCCCGGCTTTCTTTTTGTCTAAGGGACTAATCGTTGAAGCGGGATTGGCGGCCGAAGGATAGGGCGGTGTCGCCGAACTTGTCTCGGACGGCGTCGATGGCGACTGAGAGGTCGCGACGGTCGCTGGATTGGGCTCCGCGGTCGTCGATCTCGCAGAACAGGTCGGTCTGGATGCCGCCCTGATGGTCAAAGTCGCTCATGCCGATGCCCGCCAGGCGCACATGCATGCCTTCCTGCCAGATGCTATCGAGCAGCTCGAGCGCCACCGCCACGAAGATGTTCTCATCGTCGGTCGGATGCGGCAGCCGGCGCTGTGCCGAGCGACCGCTTCCATACGAATACTTGAGTTTGAGCGTCACCGTGGCGCCCGTTAGTCCCTGACGGCGCAGGCGGCGTCCCACTGACTCTCCCAACAGCGCAATCGCCGCCTCGATATCCCCACGCTCAGTCAAATCCTTCGCAAAGGTACGCTCATTGCTCACCGATTTAACTTCACGTTCGTCATCCAGGCTGGTGACCTCGGATACTTCGAGCCCCAAAGCGCGTTGACGCATGCGCTCGCCATTCACGCCAAAGATTGCAGCCAAGGTGGACTCTGGCGCGCGTGAAAGCTCGCCGAGCGTATAGATGCGCATGCGACGCAGTCGCTCCTCGGCCGAGCGCCCGATTCCGCTCATGGCAGATACCGGCAGTGCAGCCAAAAACCGCTGTTCCGTACCGGGGCGCACAATGGTCAGACCAAACGGCTTGTCGCGCTCACTTGCGATTTTGGCCACGGTCTTGTTGCACCCAACGCCGATGGAGCAGGTCACCCCTAGCGTCGCAACGCGGTCGCTTATACGCCGCGCTACCAGCAGTGGGTCCTCGGGCGCAAAACGACCCGGTGTGATATCGATAAAGGCCTCGTCGATGGAAATGCGCTCCACGCGCGGTGTCTCATCGGCGAGAATCGCCATGACCTGTGCGCTCACCTCACGGTAGCGATCGAAGTGTCCGTGCGTCCAAATGGCCTGCGGGCACAGGCGCCGCGCCTCGGCCGAGGCCATGGCAGAATGCACGCCAAAGCGACGTGCCTCATACGAACACGTGGACACGACGCCGCGTGACTTGGCGTCTCCGCCCACGATGAGCGGCTTTCCGCGCCATTCGGGATGATCGAGCATCTCCACGCTCGCAAAAAATGCATCGAGGTCCATCAGGCCCACCGCTGGACCCGTCCAGGGCGGCGGCGTGACGCCCGCAGCATCCTCATAACCGTATGTATGTTCGCGTCTTTCCATGTCATGAGTATACCGCGCAGCTCATGTGGGGTGCGTGTATGTGCTTGCAAATCGCGAATTCTTGTCTAAGATATGGATTTGCCCTCGACTACACCGAAGAAGTTGGTCTCACGGACTTCACCTGCCCGCGTCGATGGCGTATTATGTTCAACTGTTTGTTTGTAGTTGCAGCCTAAAGCTGCTTGGTTGGAGGAGTTTCCTTTGGCAGTCAAGATTCGCCTTGCTCGTCACGGCGCTAAGAAGCGTCCGTACTACCGTGTCGTCGTCGCCGATTCCCGCGCCCCGCGTGACGGTCGTATCATCGAGGAGGTTGGCCGCTACAACCCGATGACCGCCCCCAAGACCATCAACCTCGACCTCGAGAAGATTGCTGACTGGCAGTCCAAGGGCGCTCAGCTCACCGACGCCGTCGCCGCTCTGGTCAAGGCCGCCAACGAGGGCGAGAAGACCGAGACCGTCGTCAAGAAGTCCAAGAAGCAGCTCGCCAAAGAGGCCGAGGCCGCTAAGGCTGCCGCTGAGGCCGCTGAGGGCGCCGAGGAGTAAATCGTGCCTGAGGTTGACGCTGCACAGCTCGAGGGTGAGGCAATGCTCTCAGATCGCATCGCCGATCTCGTCGAATATCTCGTTGTTCAGATCGTCGACGACCCGGATTCCGTGAGCCTCGAGGTCATCGATGGCGACGACGCCTCCACGATTGAGGTTTCGGTTGCCGAGGATGACGTCGCTAAGGTCATCGGCCGTCGTGGCCGTACCATTAAGGCCATTCGCACGCTCGCCCGTGCACTGGCCGCTCGCCTCGACACCGCTGTCGAGGTAGAGGTTCTGGGCTAGGACCTTGAGGTCCCAGTACAAAAACATCGCCCGTGTGGTCAAGCCGCACGGAAGGAAGGGGGAGGTCCTCGCGCAGCCGCTGCGGGGGCTTCCTTCTGTATTGGAGCCGGGTATGCGTGTTGCCTTGACGCCGCCGGCGCTCAAGCGCGACCGTTTTTGCACGGTCGTGTCCGTCACCGATACGGGCGATGGCGATCTGGTCTCGTTTGAGGGCATAGACGACTTGACGGCCGCCGAGGGCATCACCGGATGCTATGTGCTGGCCAATCGTGACGACTTCGAGCTCGATTCGCTCGACGCCGCCTATACCGACCTCATGGGTCGCGAGGTGGTCGACGAGCGCTTTGGCTCGCTCGGCACGATTGTCGAGATCATGTCGACGCCCGCCAACGATGTTTGGGTTGTCGAGGGCGATCGGTACGGCGAGGTGCTGATTCCCGTGGTCGAGCAGGTTGTGCTCGATCTTCCCGACACAGGAACAATTTCCGTCCACGTTATGGACGGTTTGATCGATATGGACAAGTAGGGAGGAAAACATGCTGATCGAGACCCTTTCGGTCTTTCCCGAGATGTTTGAGCCCGTCATGTCCACATCGATCTTGGGTCGCGCCCGCAAGGCCGGCCTTTTTGATTTTAAGGCCTATAACCTGCGTGACTGGACGCACGACCGCCATCGTACCGTTGATGACGAGCCGTATGGCGGCGGGCAGGGCATGCTCATGAAGGTCGAGCCCATCGCCGAGGCCATCGAGGCTATTAGCTCCGAGGGTCCCAAGCCCACCGTGGTGTTCTTTACGCCCTGCGGCGAACCCTTTACGCAGCATGTGGCCGAGCGCTTGCTCAAAAGCGAGCGTCTGCTGTTTGTCTGCAGCCGCTACGAGGGCGTCGACGAGCGCGCGTATGCGTATGCCGACGAGCGCCTGTCGATCGGCGACTACGTGCTCACGGGCGGCGAGCTTCCCGCTATGGTCGTTGCCGATGCCGTCGTGCGCTTGATTCCCGGCGCCCTTGGCGACGAGATGAGCAACGTCGATGAGTCGTTCTCGACTACCGAGGACGGTGGCCTGCTCGAGTACGCGCAGTACACCCGCCCCGCCGAGTTCAACGGCGAGGGCGTGCCGCCGGTACTCGTGAGTGGCGATCACGCCAAAGTTGACGCTTGGCGCCGCAAGAATGCCATCGAGCGCACCTGCCGCTGGCGTCCCGACCTGATCGAGACGGCGCGGCTTACGCCCGAGGAGCGCGCATACGCGCAGGACATCCTGGACGCATCGTATTCGCAGAGCGAGGAGTGAGAATGGTTCCATCGCAGCATTCCGTGCTAAAGGGTGCGTTTGAGTGGATCGCGGTCGTCGCGATCGCACTGGTCGCCACCTTCCTGATTCGCTCGTTTGTGGTCGAACCCTTTGTGGTGCCCACCGGCTCCATGGAGTCCACGATCGAGATCGGCGACCAGATCCTGGCGCAAAAGGTGAGCCTTGAGCTCGGCCAGCCCGTCAACCAAGGCGATATCGTGGTGTTCCATAACCCCGATGGCACCTCCGAGCACGATGTTCTCGTCAAGCGTGTTATTGCCACGGCCGGCCAGAAAGTCGACCTTCAGGACGGCAAGGTGGTCGTTGACGGCCAAGCACTCGACGAGGACTACACGACCGGCATGAGCTGGCCGCTTTCGGTCCAAGCTCCCGGCGCTCAGGTAAGCTATCCCTACACCGTCCCCGACGGGTGCGTGTGGGTGATGGGCGACAACCGCGAAAACTCTGCCGACTCGCGCTACTTTGGTCCCGTTGATCGCTCTGATTTGATCGCCGTGGCGCTTGTGCGCTACTGGCCGCTCAACCGCATCGGCACTATCGACTAAAAACCGCTATAGTACAGTACCTAACCGTGTAATCGTTTCGACGAGGGGATATTAGAGGCATGAACGCTTCATTGCTTTCCTTCCAAGACATCATCCTGCGCCTCCAGCAGTACTGGGGCGAGCAGGGCTGCGTCATTATGCAGCCCTATGACTCCGAGGTCGGCGCCGGTACCTTCCATACCGCGACCACGCTGCGCTCGCTCGGTCCCGCCGAGTGGCGCACCTGCTATGCGCAGCCTTGCCGCCGTCCCGCCGACGGCCGCTACGGCGAGAACCCCAACCGCATGCAGCACTACTATCAGTTCCAGGTGCTCATCAAGCCCTCACCGGTCAACGCCCAGGAGCTCTACCTGGGGTCTCTTGCCGCCATTGGCCTGGACCCCAACGACCATGACGTCCGCTTTGTCGAGGACGACTGGGAGAGCCCGACGCTCGGCGCCTGGGGCCTTGGCTGGGAGGTCTGGCTCAACGGCATGGAGGTCACGCAGTTTACGTACTTCCAGCAGGTAGGCGGCATCGAGGTCGACCCTGTGCCCGTCGAGATCACCTATGGCCTGGAGCGCATTGCCATGTATGCGCAGGGCGTCAACTCCGTCTACGACTTGGTGTGGAGCTACCTGCCCGACGGCACGCCCATGACCTATGGCGACGTGTTCCTCGAGAACGAGCGCGAGTTCAGTGCCTATAACTTTGAGGTCGCCAACGTCGAGATGATGCGTCAGAAGTTTGACGACTACGAGGCCGAGTGCCATTCCTGCCTGGAGCGCAAGCTGCCGCTGCCCGCATACGACTGCGTCATGAAGTGCAGCCATGCCTTCAACCTGCTCGATGCTCGCGGTGCGCTGTCCGCGGTCGAGCGTGCTAACTACATCTTGCGCGTCCGCGCCGTCGCCAAGGCGTGCTGCGAGGCCTATATGGCCGAGGTCGCTGGAGTCAACGAGAATGCCGACCAGGAAGGCGAGGTGGCGTAAGCCATGGCAGACGCTAAGGATTTCCTGTTTGAGATCGGTACGGAGGAAATGCCCTCTGCACCGCTGAACAATGCCGTCAAGCAGCTTGGCACCATGATTGCCAAGGGCCTCGACGAGGCCGGTCTGGCCCATGGCGAGGTCCGTGTGATCTCGAGCCCGCGTCGTCTGGCTGCGCTCGTGGCCAACGTCGCCACCGCGACCGATGAGGTCCATGAGGTCAAACGCGGTCCCGCGGTAAACATTGCCTTTGATGCCGACGGCAACGCCACCAAGGCCGCTCAGGGCTTCGCCCGCAAGTGCGGTGTGTCTGCCGAGGACCTGGTCCGTCGCGAGGACACCGACGGTCGCGAGTATGTGTTCGCCGAGAAGAACATTCCCTCTGCACCGGCTACGCCGATTCTGACCGCTCTGTGCGAGAAGACCATCGCCGGCTTGCAGTGGCCCAACTACCGCAGCCAGCGCTGGGGCCACGAGCACGCTACGTTTGTTCGTCCGGTCCGTTGGATCTGCTGCCTTTTGGGTGAGGACGTTGTGCCTGTGTCGTTTGCCGACGTGACGAGTGGCAACACCACGCGTGGTCATCGCGTACTTGGCCCCGGTGACCATGTGGTCGCCAGCCCCGCCGTCTACGAGCAGGTGCTCGAGGACGCCGGCGTGCTCTCTGCCGAGCGTCGTCGTGAGGCCATCCTTGCCGGTATCGCCGAGGTCGAGGCCGCTCGCCCCGGCTGTCATGTTGACACGCCCAAAAAGGTCTTTGAGGAGGTCATCAACCTCTGCGAGTGGCCGACGGTGCTTGTCGGTACCTTCGACGAGGAGTTCCTCAAGGTCCCGCACGAGATCATCTGCGAGTCCATGCTCACCAACCAGCGCTACTTCCCGATCTATGACGGCGAGGGCAAGCTCACGCGTGAGTTCGTGGTCGTTTCCAACAGCAAGCCCGAGAACGCCGAGCGCGTGATCGACGGCAACGAGCGCGTCGTGCGCGCCCGTCTGGACGACGCAAAGTTCTTCTACGAGGAGGACCTGAAGATCTCCCTCGATGAGTTCCGTGAGCGTCTGGCCAAGGTTGCCTTCCAGGAGAAGCTCGGTAGCGTGCTCGCCAAGTCCGAGCGCATCGAGCAGCTCGCGCTTGCTATCGCCCGCGAGGCTCACCTGGGCGCCCATCTTGCCGCCGACGCTGCTCGCGCCGCGCACCTGTGCAAGGCAGACCTGGTGTCCAACGCCGTCGTCGAGTTCACGAGCCAGCAGGGCGTGATGGGCGGTTATTACGCGACCGCGATGGGGGAGAACGACGAGGTCGCTCATGCTATTCGCGATCACTATCGTCCTCGCTTTGCCGGTGACGAGCTGCCCGAGGGCACCGCTGGCTGCATCGTGGCCTGCGCCGACAAGCTCGATACCATTGCCGGTATCTTTGCCATCGGCGAGCCTCCGACCGGCTCCTCCGACCCGTACGCGCTGCGTCGCGCCGCCATCGGCATCATCAACATCCTGCGCGATCGCCTGCCGATTGACCCCACGTCGCTCATCGACTTCGCCCTTGAGCTCTATAGCGAGCAGGGTATCGAGTTCGATGCCGCCGAGGTCGCCCAGCAGGTTCGTGACTTCTTCCACGGCCGCCTGGTGAGCATGGCCCGCGACGAGAAGATTCCGGCCGATACCGTCGCCGCCGTCTCCGCGGTGCACATCATTGCCCCGTCCGTCTTCTTCGCCCGCTGTGCCGCGCTCGACGAGGCCCGCAAGAACGATGCCGAGACCTTCGACAACCTGGCTACCGCCTATGCCCGTGCCGCTCACATCTCCAAGCCCGAGCTGGGTGCGGAGTACGACCGCAGCCTGATGGGCGAGGTCGAGCTCGCGCTCGCCGACGCCTCCGAGGCTGCTCAGACCGCTGTCGATGATGCCCTTGCTGCCGAGGATTACCCGGCCGCATTTGCCGCCCTTGCAGCTCTGCGTGCCCCCATCGACCGCTTCTTCGACGAGGTTATGGTCATGGACAAGGACGAGCAGCTTCGCGATAATCGCCTTAAGCTGCTCAACCGCTTCGAGGCCGTTTTCTCCGGCATCGCCAACATCGGTGAGCTTGCCCGCAAAAAGTAAGCCAGCCTGCGCGTAAGCGCAAAAGGAGCCCCGCATGGATTGCCCGGTCACCGCTCGTCCCACCGTTATCGTTATCTCCGACTCGCTCGGTGATACCGCTTGTGAGGTGGTGCTTGCGGCGTCCGGGCAATTTGATGAAGGGGCTTTTCGTTTGTTGCGCCTGCCCAAGGTGAACTCGGTGGAGCAGGTCAAGTCGTTTGTGGGCCCGCGCGTTGATGCGGACCATCGCGATATTGCCGTGTTCCACACCATTGTCGATCCGGCGCTTCGCGCCCGCGTACTCGATTACCTGGGCATGCTGCATATTCGTTCGGTTGACCTGATCGGCCCAGCGCTCGCCGTGCTGTCGTCGCTCATCGGTGTGCCGCCCAAGGGCGTCGCGGGCGTGATTCACAAGACCGATGGCCGCTATTTCCATCGCATCGAGGCCATGGAGTATTTTGTTGAGCACGATGATGGACGTGGCTGCGACGACCTTTCGGGGGCAGATATCGTGCTGCTGGGCGTATCATGCACGTCCAAGACGCCGCTGTCGATGTATTTGGCCTATCAGGGTTACAAGGTTGCCAATGTTCCGTTGGCCCATGGCATGGAGCCGCCGAAGTCGATTTACAAGGTCGACCCGATGCGGTTGTTTGGTCTGATTTCGACTGTCGATGTGATCTCTGAGATACGCGATAGCCGCTTGGGCGATGACTACGCCCGTGCCGTCGCCGGCTCCTATGCCGAGCCCGAGAGCGTGTGCAGCGAGCTCGAGGAAGCCCGTGCCCTCATGAAGCGCCTGGGCTGCTTTGTGGTGCGTACCGACGGCAAGGCGATCGAGGAGAGCGCCTCCGAGATCATCGGTCATTTGATGGAAATCCAAGAAGCCCGTGCCCGCCGCGCCGCCCGCCGAGGTCAGCAAAGCTAACTCATTGGGGTAGCTAAAAATTCACCGGCCTTAAAATACTATCTAAAAATAATGCACGATATTGGTAAAGCGATTTAGCAAAGAACTTGCATTTGACCTGCAATTTTCTTGCAGTGGTATCTTCATAAGGTAACCACCTTTACCTACCGTTTACCGCCGCATTTATCACGTTTACCAAACCCCTCGCCCTCTACGCAAGCCCGCTCAACGTCCGCCGTATAGTTCCCTCACGGCCCGCATCCGGCGGGTCGATTCGTCACCACGGTCGTGCGCGAGAGCGCATGGAAGGGGAAGTATCGTGAGCGATTGCAAGAGGGTTTACCGTTTTGGAACCGACGCCCAGGGCACCTGTGTCACTGAGGGAGACAAGTCCATGAACTTTGTGCTTGGCGGCAAGGGCGCAAACCTTGCCGAGATGAGCCGCATCGGCCTGCCGGTTCCCGGTGGCTTTACCATTACCTGCCAGACCTGTGTCGAGTACTCCGGTGCCGGCAACCTCTGGCCCGAAGGCGCACTTGATGAGATCGTTGCCGCCGAGGCCGACCTCGAGGCTCGCTGCGGCAAGAAGCTCGGCGACGCCTCCGATCCGCTGCTCGTGTCGGTTCGCTCGGGCGCTCCGTTCTCCATGCCCGGCATGATGGACACGGTCCTCAACTTGGGCCTCAACGACGATTCTGTCCAGGGTCTCATCGCCCAGACGCAAAACCCGCGTTTTGCCTGGGATAGCTACCGCCGCTTTATCCAGATGTTCTCCAACGTCGTTATGGGTGTTGACGCCGACCTGTTCGAGAACGCCCTGACTCAGGCCCGCCTGGTCGCCGGCGTTCGTGTCGATTCCGAGCTTTCGGCCGAAGACCTGCAGGAGCTCGTCGAGACCTTTAAGAGCATCTTCTCCGACAACGTCGAGGCCGCCCTGTATCCCGAGCTCGACGTTGCCGACGGCAAGCCCGTCTTCCCGCATAATCCGGAGCTCCAGCTGCGCCTTGCCATCCAGGCCGTCTTTGGCAGCTGGATGAACGAGCGCGCCTGCATCTACCGCAAGCAGCATGGCATTTCCGACGAGCTCGGCACCGCCGTCAACGTGCAGGCCATGGCCTTTGGCAACAAGGGCGAGACCTCTGCGACCGGCGTCGCCTTTACGCGCAACCCGGCCGACGGCACCAAGGAGTTCTACGGTGACTTTTTGGTAAACGCCCAGGGCGAGGACGTCGTCGCCGGTATCCGCAACACCGAGCCCATCGCCGACCTCAAGACCACCCCGGGCCTCGAGTCCGCTGGTGAAGAGCTCGAGCGCGTGTTCCTGACGCTCGAGGACCATTACCGCGATATGTGCGATATTGAGTTCACCATCGAGCAAGGCAAGCTCTGGATGCTCCAGACTCGCGTGGGCAAGCGCACCGCCACCGCCGCCCTGCGTATCGCCATTGAAATGGTCGAGGAGGGCCTGATCACCCGCGAGGAGGCCGTGGCCCGTATCGATCCCGCCCAGCTCGACCAGCTTTTGCACCCGCAGTTTGATGCCTCCAAGAAGTACGAGGCTCTGGCCAGCGGTCTTAACGCCAGTCCTGGTGCCGCCGTGGGCGAAGTCGTGTTCTCGAGCGATGATGCCGTCGCGCGCGCCAACGAGGGCCACAAGGTCATTTTGGTTCGCTGGGAGACCAACCCCGATGACCTGAAGGGCATGGTCGCCGCCGAGGGTATCCTGACCAGCCACGGTGGCAAGACGAGCCATGCCGCCGTTATCGCTCGCGGTATGGGTACGCCCTGCGTCTGCGGCGTTGAGCGCTTCCACATCGACGCCGCCGAGAAGGTTGTGCGCATCGAGGGTAGCGATCGTGTGCTGTACGAAGGCGATGTCATCTCCATCGACGGCACCCAGGGCATCGTCGTCGATGGCGCTGTCGATTTGGTCTCCGCCGAGCTCACCGGCGACCTGGACACCATCCTGTCCTGGGCCGACGAGATCCGTCTGGACGAGACCTGTGGCCACGCCAACCATGTGCGCGTCAACGCCGACAATCCCGAGGATGCCGAGCTCGCCCTCGAGTTTGGTGCCGAGGCTATTGGCCTGTGCCGCACCGAGCACATGTTCCTGGGCGATCGTAAGAACATCATCCAGAGCTTTATCCTGTCCGATGATGAGGCCGTGAAGCAGCAGGCCCTGTCCGACCTGCTCAAGGTTCAGACCGAGGACTTCCTGGCAATGTTCAAGACCATGTCCGGTCGCGACGTAGTTGTTCGCCTGCTCGATCCGCCGCTTCATGAGTTCCTGGATAATCCTCGCGAGCTCGAGGTCGCCATCACCAAGAAGGAAGCCGCCGGCGCCAGCGAGGAAGAGCTTGCCGTCCTGCGTGCCCGCCTGCGTCGTATCGACGGCATGGTCGAGTCCAACCCGATGCTCGGCCTGCGCGGTGTGCGCCTGTCCGTTGTCTTTAGCGATCTGCCGCTCATGCAGGTTCGCGCCGTCGCCACGGCTGCCGCTCGCCTCATCAAGGAGGGCGTCGACCCGCGTCCAGAGATCATGGTTCCGCTCGTCTCCATCACGGCGGAGCATGTCCAGACCCGCGAGGTCATCGAGCGCGTGATCGCCAAGGTTTCCGCCGAGGAGGGCGTCGAGCTCAATATTCCCGTGGGCACGATGCTCGAGCTGCCGCGTGCCTGCATGGTTGCCGACGAGATCGCGCAGCACGCCGACTTCTTCTGCTTTGGCACCAACGACCTCACGCAGACGACCTTCGGCTTCTCTCGAGACGATGCCGAGGCCAAGTTCATCCCGCTGTACATGCACAAGAAGATCTTGAAGGACAACCCCTTCGAGACCATCGACACGGCGGTACTCGAGCTGGTGCGTATGGCCGTCGAGAAGGGTCGCACCACCAACCCCGGTATGCACTTTGGCGTGTGCGGCGAGCACGGCGGCGACCCCAAGTCCATCAAGGGCCTGTTTAACGTGGCCGACGTGGACTACGTGTCCTGCTCGCCCTATCGCGTACCCCTCGCGCGCCTGGCTGCCGCTCAGGCCAAGCTCGAGGCCAGGCGCTCCGCTTAACGGAGTCGCGTTCCATTTGCGCCTTTTAAGTTCCCCTTCGCGCCGTCGCGCCCCCTGTGGACGCGGCGGCGTTTTACGTTGGTTCAATACATTGGCAACTGACGGGAGGACTGCGATGAAAAACCTCACTAGGTATTTGCAACGAGCGCGTCGGGGAGCACGGATGACCCTGTGCTGGGTAGTCGTTGCGGTCACGGCGTTTTGCGGGATGCCGACAGCCGGTTTTGCCCTTCAGGATGAATCGCGCGACGAGCTCTATGGCGACGTGGTCAACCCGCTCACCATTACGGTCAACGATCGCGACTGCACGTTTGTAGATATCGATGACGGCAAGCTCGAGGGTCGTACCTCGATGTACGACAACGTCTCGTTCTACACGGCCGCCGTCAAAAAGGTGCTGCCCAACTGGGCATCGCTTGCCTATAACATCCTTGGCTATGGTGGAGGCGACGACTCCGGGGACTTTTTGTACTGGGACCACGCCGGCAAGGGCTTTGAGAAGGATTTCGGTAAGGGTCACTACATCTATCTCTATGATGCGCTTTCGGGCGGCAACGGTGAGCATTCCGATGGTGCCGACAAATCGAAGCAGAGTGGTCTGACATCTGCAAAAAGCCTCAATGCGGTCTACGAGCGCTTGACCGACGATATCGCCGGCTGTATCGGTCACAAGCTGGAGGGCTCCGATTTCCGTAAATACGTGCCGCTCGACGGACTGTCGAAAGACACGACTGAGCAGGACGTCATCTATGCCACCATCGCGTGCGTGGACAAGCTCGGCGGCACCTACCAGTACGATTTCAATGGCTTTGGCATCGCGTTCTATAACTTTAGAGTTCAGCAGCTCAACAGCGTGAACAAGCTTAACTGTGCGCCCGAGGACGCGCCGGGCTATTCCTTTGTCGATTCTAAGACTGAGCAGGAGCTCGTTACCTCGGCTCTTAACGTCGGCTATGAGGACGCCTCGCAGAGCATCACGCTCGCCCGCGGTACCGAGGAGACGGTCGGCACGAGCACTTCTGAATCCGCATCGTATTCCAAAGGCGGCTCGTGGGGCGCATCGGTGAGCCTCAAGGAGTCGCTGGGCGTGCCCGCAACAGCGAGCGAGGAGATCGAGACTTCGTTTTCGGCCGAAACCACGATGTCCCAGTTGTGGGAGGCGAGCAAGACCGAGGAACAGTCGATTACCACAACGGACAACCAGTCTGTCACCGTCAATATGACGATCCCGGCGCACACGCAGGTCAATAGCAAGCAAACGAGTTCTACCACGACGCTGTCCGAGGACTATGACCAGCCGGTGGGCGTGACGTTCGACGTGATCATCTTTAATATGAACGGCGAGTGCTACGATGACAACGCCGCCGTGCAGGAGTTCCATACCGCCGGTTATGACCAGCGCTCGTTCTACACCACCTTTGGCGATCAGTCGACCGACGCCGTGCAGAACCTGTTCCTGCGCTCAATCGCCCATCGTGGCGACGACGGGTACGATACCACCGCCGGAAACGTGACGAGTTGGTCGTATCGCACCAACAACCACATGGTGCGCGCTATCGATTGGAATTCGGTCCTGGCCGATCGCGAGGTGCCCTCGCGCAACGGCGGCGCCCCGCGCACGTGCAACGTGCTCAATGACATGGCCGCGACCTATCCCATGTCCATTACGGGTTCCAATCTGTCGTTTGAGTCGGTGACGGTCGATACGCAGTTGGGCACGCCGCAGCCCATTAAGCCCATCTCCAAGATTCTTGTGTCGCTGCAGACCGATAAGACCCGAAGGCTTACGGTTGGAGACGAAGACCCCATCTCTTCCTATCGCGTGCGTGCAAGGGACGAGGACGATGTTGATTACTACGGCTTTGTGAAGTCGTCGGGCGACTGGCGCGTGGTCGATAAAAAGGGCAAGGAATGCAAGTCCGACGTCATCGAGATCCAGACCGACCCTGTCACCCACGAGCAGGTCGTGGTGGGTAAAAAGGCCGGCACCGCCTACGTAAAGTACTTTATCCCCGAGGACACCTACGTGGACGTGAACGGGCACGTCTCGACCAATGACGAGATCGACGCCGCGGCCTACAAATATAAGGTAAGTGACGTGGCGCCCGAGCCGTTTAACGGCAGCATCAAGCTCGAGGGCTCGGCGCAGACCGTCGTCGGCGTCGAGGAGAACCTTAACGGCATCGAAGGCCTGACGGCTACGGTCTATGACACGACGGGCAAGGAAGTCGATAGAGTCTGCAGCTGGGAGGCTCAGGAGCTCGAGAGCAAGGGCATTTCGGTCGCGACAGACGGCACGATGACCATCTCGCAACCGGGCACCTTCCATGTTCGCGCCTTTATTGACGGTGTGTATTCCGATTGGGCCGAGGTCATCGCCGCACCCGCACCGGTCGACCCGATGACGACCGTGGTCGAGACGCCGGTGAGCGTTACGCCCGCCTCCACGGGGGATTCTTCGGCAACGACGGATAGTACGGCTCCTGCCCAGGGGGAGCAGGCCGCTTCCGATGCGAACGCGGCCGAGTCTGCTCCCGCGAGCGACAATGCCGCTGCAGTGACTGACGACACCGCGCCCACTGCCGCGAAGGATGCCTCGCCGATTCCTACGGGCCTCGTTACCGTTTTGACCGATATCTGCCGCTACGGCATCGATCACGGCCTCATCAGCACATCAAACAAGGAAGAGATGACCAAGAAGGACTTCGACATCTTAGGCATCCTGTACCTGATGGCAGACAGCCAGGACCTAGTGCCCCAAGACGCCGAGGACGCGATGAATGAATGGGTCCATGACAACTATAATGACGAGGAGCTTGCCACCTGGAAGCAGCATGCGCTTTCGGTGCTGCTCGAATACGGCTACATCGCGCCCGGAACGACCGTGACGACCCCGACGACTGATGCTGCGGACGGCGCATAAGTGCAGAAAGGGTGCGTGTTTTTGTCTTTTTGCGCACGGGCAAAATAGTTCTTGCAGCCAAGGTCGTGGCGTGTATACTCGAATACGTTTGTTCAACTACGTGCCGGCCAAGGTGGTACGGCACCTCTAGAAGAGTAAGGAATTGCACATGGATTACATCCGCGCAATCGAGCGTCAGCAGATCCGCGAGGACATTCCTCAGGTTCGCGTCGCCGACAACGTCAAGGTTCACTACCGCATTAAGGAAGGCGACCGCGAGCGCATCCAGGTCTTCCAGGGCGACGTCATCCGCATGGCCGGCGCCGGTGCCCGCGAGACCTTCACCGTCCGCAAGATTTCCTTCGGTGTCGGTGTTGAGCGTACCTTCCCGCTTCACAGCCCCAAGATCGCCAAGCTCGAGGTCGTTCGTCATGGTCGCGTCCGTCGCGCCAAGCTGTACTACCTCCGCGACAAGGTGGGCAAGGCTGCTCGCATCCCCGAGAAGCGCTAAGAAGATCGCAGCGTCTGTCCACTCGTTTGGACACAAGGGTCACCTTCGGGTGGCCCTTCTTTTTATCTGATTTGCATGCAAGGAGGGCCTGGTATGGCCAATATGACGAGCTCGGTTTCGGCATCGCAGGTTGCCGGCGAGCTGGCGAGCGCCACGTTCGAGGAGATTCCCGCCCTCGTGGAGCATTATCGCGAGGATCCGCGCCAGCAGGTGATCAAGGCTTGCGAACGTGCCCTTAAGCGCCATGCCAAGGAACTTTCCGAACGCGAGCGCGTCAACGGCATGTACGAGCTTATGCATGAGCTCGGCGGTGATGGCGTGGTCGTGGGCGTCGACGAGGTGGGCCGTGGCTCGGTAGCGGGTCCCTTGACCGTGTGTGCCGTGTGTCTTCCGATGGAGCCGCGCATCTGGGGCATCAATGATTCCAAAAAGCTCACGCCGGCGCGCCGCGAGCTGCTCTCGGTGAAGATTGCCGAGGTGGCGACTGCTATCGGCTTTTGCCATATCGCTCCTGCGGATATCGATGAGATGGGCATGGCCCGCGCCATTCGAGCCGCTGTCGCGGGTGCGGTGGCAGATACGGGGCTTGAGCCCGATTGCGTGCTTATGGACGGTAACCCCCTGGGCGCCGTGCCCCATGAGCGCGACGTGGTCAAGGGCGATGCCAAGATCGCCTGCATCGCCGCGGCATCCATCATGGCAAAGGTCACGCGTGACGAGATGATGGTCGAGTACGACGCCGAGTATCCCGAGTACCATTTGGCCGAATCGAAAGGCTATGCGAGCCCCGAACACATTGAGGCCATTCGCAAACATGGTCTTTCTCCGCTGCACCGTGTGAGCTTTTGCGGAAACTTTCTGCAGACTGAGCGCCTTTTTTAGGCCAATTGTGGAGACTGGGACCTTAAGGGTTCTATAAACCTGCTGGTAGGGGCCGTGTGCAACGCTATTGTTGCGCGCGGCCCCTCATTTGTCGGCATTTGGTTGGTTTTCGGTTTGCTTCCGGTACTTACCCGCATGAAACCTGCCCTCATTATCGAGGCAATGCAGGGAGTGGGAAAGGAGACCCCATGTGTGCCGCAGCCAAAATGAGCAAGACGCAGCAGCTCAAGGAACGTTGGGAAGAGGGGGAGCTCGATTGCGGGTCGATCACGCCTGAGTTTATCAAGGGGCTCAGTCCTCGCGAGCTCGGTATGCTGGGCGAGCTTATCGCAATCGATTACTTTAACGAGCGCGGCTATGCATTGCTGGAACAAGGCTATCGATGCTCGGAGGGCGAGGCCGACCTGGTGCTGCTCGACGAGCTCGACGATGTGGTGGTGATGGCCGAGGTCAAGACCAGGCGTGTTGCGCTGGATTGCGATACGCGAGTGTTTCCCGAGGAAGCGGTGAACGCCCAAAAGCAGCGGCGCTATCGTCGCATCGCGAGTTGTTATCTCATGGAGCATTATCCGCTCAAGGCGATCCGCTTCGATGCCGTGGGCGTCACCATTCGCGGCGGGCATATCGCCGAGATCGAGCACCAGTACAATGCGTTCGATTGGCAGGTGTCGTGATGGCGTTCGAGACCTTTGCCGTCCACGCTGCCTGTATCCGCGGCGTCGAGGCGATTCCCGTCACGGTCGAGGTATCGCTTGCGGGCGGCATCCCGGGCATCCAGATGCTCGGCATCCCGAGCATGGAGGTCATGGAGTCGCGTGGACGTATTCGCTGCGCGATGCGCTCTGCCGGATTCGAGATCCCGCGCTCGGGCATTACGGTCAATCTGGCGCCGGGCGATATCCGAAAGACCGGTAGTGGTTTTGATCTGCCGATAGCCATTGCGGTGCTTGCAGCCGACGGGCAGATTCCCCGCGACAATCTCGACCGCTGCCTCATTGCCGGTGAGCTCGGCTTGGATGGCACGGTGCTTCCCGTCAAGGGCGAGGTGGCGTTCCAGCTGCTGGCTCGCGACATGGGGTTGTCTTTTATCGCCGGTAGGTCCGACCAGCATGTTCCGCTTGCGGGCGTCGACTGCGGTTTTATCGACCATCTGTCGCAGCTTGCCCACGGTATGGGCGAGGCGGCTCGGCACTATCTGGATTCCGACGGCGTCGAGGCCACCTTTGAGCCCGAGCTCGATTATGCCGACGTGTTGGGGCAGGAGGTCGCCAAGCGCGGCATGGCGCTTGCGGCGGCGGGGGAGCTGGGCCTGCTCATGATTGGGTCTCCGGGATCGGGCAAGACCATGCTTGCGCGCCGCATGACGGGTATCTTGCCCGAGCTTTCCGTCGAGGATCAGCAGGAGGCGCTGTGCATTCATTCGGTCTTGGGTGAGAACATCGATGGCCTGCTTGCGGGGCATCGGCCGTTTCGAAGCCCCCATCACAGCATTTCGACAGCGGGCCTTATTGGCGGAGGGCGCCCGGTGCATCCGGGCGAGATCAGCCTTGCCCATGGCGGCGTGCTCTTTTTGGACGAGCTTGCAGAGTTTCCCACCGGTGTGCTGCAGACGCTTCGTCAGCCTATCGAGCGCGGCTATGTCAGGATCGTACGCGTCGACGGTGCCTTCACGTTTCCCTCGCGCTTTCAGCTGCTTGCGGCGAGCAATCCCTGTCCCTGCGGCTTTTTGGGCGATCGCGAGGTTCCGTGTCGCTGTTCGGCATCGATGGTCGAGCGCTACCGGTCCAAGCTGCGCGGTCCCTTGGCCGACCGTATCGACCTGATGCTCGATGTGACCCGCCCCGATCCGCAGGTGATTATCGAGGGCGCCGAGGGCATGTCATCGGCCGAGCTGCGCGACTACGTTGTCCGCGGTCGGGCTTTTCGTGCCTGGCGCGAGTCCCGTATGGATGATGCGGATGCCGAGGCCGAGCACGATGAGTCACGGTCCATTGACGGCGTCGTGTCGACCTTTGCACTCGACGAGGCCGCCGAGACATGCGTACTTGGCCTGTCGAAACGCACTCATCTCACGGGGCGCGGCATCGTGCGCCTGGTTCGCATCGCGCGCACGATTGCCGATGTCGCCGAAAGCGAGCGGGTGACGCAAGACCACGTGCTCGAGGCGGCGATGTACCAGGGAAGGAGGGATCAGTGATGGGCGAGGAGACTTTTGAGCTGCATCCCGGTGATGCGTTGTATCCAGATACCGTTTTGGAGCTCTCTGATGTACCCCAGACGCTGTTCGTGCGTGGCGACCCGGAGGTGCTTTCGACGCCGGCGCTCTCCATCATCGGCGCTCGCAAGGCCTCGCCGTACGGCCTGGCCGTGGCAGAACTGGCCGCGAAAGTTGCGGTCGAGGCGGGGGTGACGGTGGTCTCGGGCGGCGCGGTCGGCTGCGACCAGGCCTCGGGTTGGGCCGCGGTCAACGCCGGTGGCAGGCACGTCGTTGTGTTGGGTACGGGCGCCGACGTGGTCTACCCGCGCTCGAGTGCGGGGCTCATCGCGCGCACGATCGATACGGGCGGCGCGGTCGTGTCCATCTCGCCTTGGGGTATGGGGCCACGTAAGTATGCCTTCCCGCGGCGTAACCGGGTGATTGCCGCGCTTTCGCAGGCGCTCTTCGTGTCGGAGGCTGGCATGCCTTCGGGCACGTTCTCGACGGCGGAGGCCGCCATGGACCTGGGGCGCGAGCTTCTTGCCGTGCCGGGTTCGATTTTGTCACCCGAGTCGCGCGGTACCAACTACCTCATTGCCAACGGGGCCTGCTGCATTATTGACGAGGAGTCCATCGAGGTGGCTATCTCTCGCATATACGGTACCCTGCGCTATTCGCGTCCTGATGCACCCGGTATCGCAGATCTGGACCCCACGCAGCAGGCCGTGATGCATGCGCTCATCGCCTCGCCGCTCAAGGTCGACGACATCGCGGCACTCGTCTCGCTCGATGCCGTCGGCGTGCTCAAACTTCTGGGTTCGCTCGAACTCGAGGGCCTCATCGAGCGCATGATGGATGGAAGGTATGCGCCCTCCAAGTTTGCCCTTCACGCCCAGACGCCCTTCGGTCACAATGGAAAACGTGTCAATTAGAAAGGTGTTTGCAGATGCTGTTTGATCAGGTGACGGTTATCGGTGGCGGTCTGGCGGGATCGGAATGCGCGATTCAGCTGGCAGATCGCGGGTTCGCCGTAAAGCTGTGCGAGATGCGCCCGCAGGTGAGCTCTCCTGCCCACCATACCGATCACTTGGCGGAGCTCGTCTGCTCCAATTCGTTTAAGTCGACCCGTCCCGATTCTGCCGCCGGTCTGCTGAAGGCCGAGCTCGAGCGCATGGGTTCTGTGCTGCTCGACTGCGCTCATCGTGCGGCCGTTCCTGCCGGCGGCGCCCTGGCGGTCGACCGCGTCAAGTTTTCCGAGCTCGTCGAGGCTGAGGTTGCCGCCCGCCCCAATATCGAGGTCGTCCACGGCGAGGTCACCCAGATTCCCGAGGGTCATGTGGTTATCGCCGCGGGCCCCCTATGCTCGCCGGCATTGAGCGAGGAGGTCATGAAGCTCGTCGGTGGTGACGCCCTGGCGTTCTTTGACGCGGCCGCCCCGATTGTCGATGCCTCTACGCTCGATATGGACGTGCTGTTCTCGCAGTCGCGCTATGAGGAGCAGGGGAGTGGCGACTATCTCAATGCCCCGCTCAACAAGGAAGAGTACGAGGCCTTTATCGAGGCGCTTACCACGGCCGATCGCGTGGTGCTCAAGGATTTTGAGGGCGGGGACCTGTTCCAGGCCTGCCAGCCTGCCGAGGAGGTTGCGCGCACGGGCAAGGATGCCATCCGCTTTGGCGCCATGAAGCCCGTCGGGCTCACCGACCCGCGCACCGGTCGCCGTCCCTGGGCGGCAATTCAGCTGCGCGCCGAGAACAAGGAGAAGACCGCCTATAACCTGGTTGGCTTCCAGACCAACCTGACCTTCGGCGAACAGAAGCGCGTCTTCCATATGGTTCCCGGCCTGGAGAACGCCGAGTTCTTCCGCTACGGCGTTATGCACCGCAACACCTTTGTCGATGCTCCGCACGTGCTCGACGGCACCTTTGCCGTTCCCGGCACGAGCGTGCGTCTTGCCGGTCAGATTACCGGTACCGAGGGGTACATGGAGGCCGTGGCGACGGGTCTGCTCGCTGCGCTCAACACCTATGCCGAGGCTATCGGTGCTGCGGGCGTCGAGCTGCCGCGCGTGGGCGCCCTGGGCGCGCTCGTGGGGTATGCGACCGACACGGCTACGGTGGGCTACCAGCCCATGCACGTCAACTTTGGCCTCGTGCCGCCGCTCGAGGACGGTAAGCGTCGCAGCAAGCGCGATCGTTACCAGGCCTACGCGGACCGGGCCCTTAAGGCCCTGGATGCCTATCTGGAAACGCGCTCCGATCTGTTTGGAGGCGAGAGGTCATAACTTTTGACCTGTACGATGCCGTCGACTCGTTTATCACCTATATCGCACGTGTCGAAGGGCTCGCTCCCAATACAGTAACAGCCTACGCTTCGCGGCTCGAGCGCTTCGCCGCGTGGTGCGAACGTGAGGACGTCGACGCTCGCGCCGCCGACGTACGGACCGTTCGTTCCTATTTGGCCGAGCTGTCGGGTGGCCAAGTGGCGGCTCGGACCCTTGCGGCACACCTGTCTGCCATTCGCTCGCTCTATCGGTGGATGGCTGCCGAGGGAATCGTTGAGGGCGATGCGGTCTCGGCGATATCCTCTCCCAAACTGCCGCGCGATCTTCCCGGTGTGCTGACGACCCGGCAAGTCGAGTCATTGCTCAAGACCCCCGATACCTCGGCGCCTGCGGGGCTGCGCGATGCGGCGATGCTCGAGCTGCTTTATGCCTCCGGCGCGCGAATCTCGGAGCTCGCGGCGCTCAACGTGGAGTCCATTGCTTGGTCCGAGCGAACGCTGCGACTTTGGGGCAAGGGGAGCAAAGAGCGTATCGTACCCCTGTATCGGCGCGCTCTCGAGGCGACCCGTAACTATATTGAGGAGGGGAGGCCACAGCTCCTTGCACAGGCAAAGCGCGGCGACGGTGCGAACGGCGTGCATCCGCTGTTTATCTCGGCGCGCGGAAACCGCATGAGTGCCGCCATGCTCAGGAGACGGTTCCATATGCTTGCGGCACTTGCCGGCATTCCTGCCGACATCGCCCCGCATGCGATGCGTCACACCTTTGCGACCGACCTGCTCGAGGGCGGCGCGGATCTGCGCTCGGTTCAGGAGCTGCTTGGGCATGCGAGCTTGTCCACGACGCAGATTTATACGCACCTCACGCCCGATCGACTCAAGCGCGCCGTGAGTCAGGCCCACCCCCGCGGCGAGTAGGAGAAGGGCCCCGCGCCGCACCGAGGTGTGTGGTTTTGATTGCGGGTTGGCAGGAAGAGGCAATCCTGCTATCATTCATCGGGTTGCTTCACGGCAACAGGTTTTTATCACGCACGCGCGGCTACTTCATACCGTGGTGCCCGGGCTTTGGTAGCACATGTCCGGGTTGGTTTTGGAGGATGACCCCGCGCGGAGGCAAACCACAGGAGGTTTAACATGGCTACCAAGATTAATATCCGCACCCTGCTCGAGGCCGGCTGCCACTTCGGTCACCAGACCCGTCGCTGGAACCCCAAGATGAAGCCGTTCATCTTCGGTGAGCGCAACGGTATCTACATCCTCGACCTCAAGCAGACCATCCTTGACGCCGACCAGGCCTACACCTTCGTTAAGAACGTCGCCAAGGGCGGCAACGTGCTGTTCGTCGGCACCAAGAAGCAGGCTCAGGAGGCCGTCAAGAACGCCGCTGAGCGCGCCAACATGCCTTACATCAACCAGCGTTGGCTCGGCGGTATGCTGACCAACTTCGTCACCATCCGCTCCCGCATCAACCGCATGGAGGAGCTCGAGGCCATGGTCGAGGACGGCCGCATGGCAGTGCTGCCCAAGAAGGAGCAGGCTGTGCTCGGCAAGGAGCTCGCTAAGCTCCAGACCAACCTCGGTGGCGCCCGCGACATGAAGGGTCTGCCCCAGGCTCTCTTCGTCATCGACACCAAGCGCGAGGAGAACGCCATCAAGGAGGCCCAGCGCCTGAACATCCCCGTCGTCGCTCTGATCGACACCAACTCCGATCCCGACGAGGTCGAGTACGGCATCCCCTGCAACGATGACGCCATCTCCGCTGTCACCCTTATGTGCGAGCTCATGGCCGACGCCTGCCTCGCTGGCTCCGGCAAGGAGCAGGTCTCCGAGGCCGAGATGGCCGCTGAGCCCAAGGCCGAGTAAATCAGTCCTATTTAAGTCTTTTTCATCTCTTTGAAAGGAACCACAATGGCCCAGATTACTGCCGCTATGGTCAAGCAGCTCCGCGAGATGACCGACTCCCCGATGATGGAGTGCAAGAAGGCTCTCGTCGAGGCTGACGGCGACATGGACGCCGCTGTTGACGTTCTGCGCAAGAACGGCCTCGCCAAGGCTGCCAAGAAGGCTGGCCGTGAGACCAACGAGGGCGCTGTCGCCGCGTTCGTCTCCGAGGATGGCAAGACCGGCGCTCTGCTCGAGCTCTCCTGCGAGACCGACTTCGTCGGCTCCAACGCCAAGTTCACCGGCTTTGCTTCCAAGGTCGCTGAGGTTGTCGCGACCACCGAGCCTGCTGACGTCGACGCTCTGCTCGAGAAGCCGATGGGCGAGGAGACCGTTTCCTCTGAGCTCACCGAGATGATTCACATCATGGGCGAGAACATGAAGATCTCTCGTTTCGCCGCTCGCAAGGCCGAGAACGGCGCCCTCGCTTCTTACATCCACATGGGTGGTAAGATCGGCGTCCTCGTCGAGTTCGCTTTCGAGAAGGCCGAGACCGCTCAGGCTGACTCCTTCAAGACCTTCGCTCACGACGTTGCCCTTCAGGTTGCCGCCGTCGCCCCGATTTGCGCTACCCGCGATCAGGTTCCGGCTGAGACCGTCGAGCACGAGAAGCAGATCTACATGGCTCAGGCCGCCGAGTCCGGCAAGCCCGAGGCCATCCAGGAGAAGATGGCCGTCGGCCGTCTGGAGAAGTTCTACAAGCAGTCCGTGCTCACCGAGCAGGAGTTCATCAAGGACAGCTCCCTCACCATCAAGAAGTACGCTGAGCAGGTCTCCAAGGAGCTCGGCGATACCATTACCGTCGTTGCCTTTGACCGTCTGGTCCGTGGCGAGTAAATAAGCTCTTGTAGCTGGTAATGAGCAGGCTGTGGGTTTTACTCACAGCCTGCTTTTTCATGGCTCTTATCAGAGCCTTTGCTATCATATTGAGAGTCTAATTAAAGGAGGATCGCTTTGTCCGACATCCGATATAAACGCGTGCTTCTGAAGCTTTCCGGAGAAGCACTGATGGGCGATGGCCAATATGGCATCGATCCCAAGGTTACCGACCATCTTGCCAAGCAGGTCAAGGAGCTGCTCGCTGTTGGTCACGAGGTCGGCGTTGTTGTCGGCGGCGGCAACATTTTCCGCGGCATGGCCGGCGCTGCCGGTGGCATGGAGCGCGCCCAGGCCGACTACATGGGCATGCTGGCAACCGTTATGAATGCGCTCGCCCTTCAGGATGCCTTCGAACACAACGATGTTCCCTGCCGCGTGATGAGCGCTATCCAGATGAACGAGATCTGCGAGCCTTATATTCGCCGTCGCGCCATCAACCACCTTTCCAAGGGCAATGTTGTCATTTTTGCCGCCGGTTCGGGCAATCCGTACTTTACGACCGACACCGCCGCGGCTCTTCGTGCCTGTGAGATCGGTGCCGAGATCCTGATTAAAGCCACCAAGGTTGACGGTATCTACGACAAGGATCCCGTCAAGTGCGCCGATGCCGTCCGCTTTGACAAGATTACCTATCACGAGGTTCTCGTCCGTGGTCTGCAGGTCATGGATTCCACGGCTACCGCATTGTGCCAGGATAACCGTATGCCGATTTTGGTCCTCAACATCGATGGTGAGGACACCGTCAAGCGCGCGCTTTCGGGTGAGCCCGTCGGCACGCTCGTCTATCAGGAGGATTAAGCATGGCAGAGAACATCACCGCCCACATGGACAAGTCGCTCGAGTCCCTCAAGCACAACTTCTCCAAGGTTCGTACCGGCCGCGCTAACGCCAACATTCTTTCCGATATCTCGGTCGATTACTACGGTGTCCCCACGCCGGTTACCCAGGTTGCCGCCGTTAAGACCCCCGAGGCTCACATGCTGCTCATCGAGCCCTGGGACAAGGCGCTCGTCAACGCCATCGTGAAGGCTATCAGCGCTTCCGATCTGGGCATTACTCCCAACTCTGACGGTACCGTCGTGCGGCTGCCGTTCCCGGCTCCCACTGAGGAGCGTCGTCGCGAGCTCGTCAAGGAGTGCCGCGAGTATGCCGAGCAGGCCAAGGTCTCCATTCGCAACATCCGTCGTGACTTTAACAACAAGCTCGAGCGCGACGAAGAGCTCACCGAGGACGATGTCCGTCGCGAGCAGGCTAAGGTCCAGAAGCATACCGATGAGTATGTTGCCAAGGTCGAGGAGCTTCTGAAGGAAAAAGAAGCCGAGGTCATGGAGATCTAAGGTGCAATACGACGAGAACAAACTGGTCGAGTACTTTGCCGACGCCCCTGCGGGCGTCGGTTTTTCCGACCTTGACCTCAATAAGATCCCGCATCATATTTCGTGCATCATGGACGGTAACGGTCGCTGGGCCACGGCTCGCGGTCTTGCCCGCACCGAGGGCCACAAGGCTGGTATCGTCTCTCTGCGCGAGATCATTACCGCATGCGTGCGCTTGGGCGTCGACGTCCTTTCGGCCTATGCGTTTTCCACCGAAAACTGGAATCGCCCACAGCACGAGGTCAACGTTTTGATGCATTTGTTTGCCAAGACGTTTATTGATGAGTTGCCGCTGCTTAAGCGTGAAAACGTTCGCGTTGTCTTTTTGGGCGATATTTCCGCACTGCCTAAGAAGACCCGCGATGTCTTTGAGCGAGGTCTTGCCGAGTGTGCCGACCATACCGGCATGACGCTGGCACTTGCCGTCAACTACGGAGCCCGTGCCGAGATCACCCGTGCTGTCCGTCAGATCGCGCTCGATGCCGCTGCCGGAAAGATCGATCCCGCCGCTATCGACGATGATATGGTTGCTTCGCACCTGTACACCGCTGGGCTACCCGATCCTGAGCTTGTGATTCGAACCTCCTGCGAGCTTCGCCTTTCGAACTATCTGCTGTGGCAGGTTGCCTATTCCGAGTTTTATGTCACCGATACCTATTGGCCCGACTTTGATCGTTGGGGTCTTGTCAACGCCATTTTGGCCTATCAGGGCCGCGACCGTAGGTTTGGTGGACTGAGCAAGACCGAGGAGGCTTAATCGTGTCCGATCGTCCCAAGGCGTCTGCTCCCAAGGCGCCTGCCGCCAAGAGCGGCGCGGCTACGACTTCGTGGTTGGCCGGCTTTATTACCCGCGCCGCCGCAGGTATCGTCTACGCCGTCGTGTTTATTCTCTGCTTGGTTTTGGGTATCGTTCCCACTGCCATCTTCGTCTCCGTCATGAGCGGCCTGTGCTGCTATGAGTTTTTCCGCATGACGAAGCTCGATGGCAAAGTGGCCAACGAGCGCCTGGGTATCGCTGCCGCCGTGCTCTTTCCGCTCTCGGCGCTGGGCGACTCGCTGCTGTTGAATGCCCTGCTTTTTGCTCTGATGCTTGCGGTGGGTATTTGGTATGTCTGGTCGGCGCGTACCCGCATATCCGATGTAGCTGTGACGCTCATGGGTCCCATCTACACCGGTTTTATGCTGTCGGCCATCGTGCTGCTGCGCGATGCCGTTCCCGGTTTTGCCGGCGCCCTGCTTTCGGTGGGTGTTTGCGCGTCTCTCTGGGTCTCCGATTCGTTTGCCTACATCGTGGGCAGTCGTATCGGCAAGCACAAGATGGTCCCCAAGATCTCTCCCAAAAAGAGCTGGGAGGGCTTTGTCGGCGGCATCTTGGGCTCGGTTCTTATCTGGCTTATTTTGTGGGCGACGCATTTCTATAAGCTGAGCTTGCCCTATGCGCTGCTTTGCGGCGTGGTTGTGTCCATCCTGGGCGTTATCGGTGACCTCATCGAGTCACGCATCAAGCGTGGCGTGGGCGTCAAGGATTCTGGCAACCTTATTCCGGGCCATGGTGGCATGCTCGATCGTAGCGACTCGCTTATCTTTGGCTGCATTACCGCGCAGCTGCTTTTGATGATCGGAGGCGTGCTGTAATGGCCTTTCAGACGACGTACGGCCCCGATGGGCGTCTTCGCGTTGCCATCCTGGGTTGTACGGGCTCTATCGGTACGCAGGCACTTGATGTATGCCGTCAGCATGCCGATCGACTGCAGGTGACGGCACTGTCCGTTAACTCCAGCACCTCGGAGCTCGTTGCGTTTGCCCGTGAGTTTTCGGTTCCGGCCGTTGCCGTGGCCGACACCACCCACGGTACGGACGCTGTGCTGCAGGAGCTGCCCGAGGGCACCGAGCTCGGTGTTGGTGCGCAGGCGGTTTGTGAGCTCGCGCGTCGCGATGACGTCGACTGTGTGCTTGTTGCCATTGTGGGCGCTGCCGGGCTCGAAGCGAGCCATGCGGCCCTGACCTCGAACAAGCGTCTTGCACTTGCTAACAAGGAGTCCCTCGTTGTCGGCGGTGACCTGCTGATGCCGTTGGCGCAGCCCGGTCAGCTTATTCCGGTCGACTCCGAGCACTCCGCCATCTACCAGTGCTATCTGGGGGAGAATCCGCGCGAGGCTCACTGCATTTGGCTCACTTGCTCGGGTGGTCCGTTCTTTGGCCGTACGCGCGACGAGCTCAATTGCGTGACACGCTCCGATGCGCTGGCACACCCCACGTGGGCCATGGGCGCTAAGATCACCATCGACTCTGCGACCCTCATGAATAAGGGCTTGGAGCGTATCGAGGCGATGCACCTGTTCGGGTGCGATCTCGACTTTATCAACGTGGTCGTTCAGCGCCAGTCAAAGATCCACTCGATGGTCGAGTATGCGGACGGCTCTGTGATGGCACATCTTGGTGCGTCCGACATGCGCATTCCCATTCAGTTCGCGTTCTCGTATCCCGAGCGGTGGGATACCCCAGCGCCTCGAATCGATTTCCGCGAGCTCGGGCAGCTCACGTTTGATGCCGCCGATATGGACACGTTCCGCTGCCTTGCGCTTGCCGAGCGTGCGGGCAAAACGGGCGGTACCATGCCGTGTGTGCTGAATGCCGCCAACGAAGTTGCCGTCGATGCCTTCCTGCACGATGCCTGTACCTTTACCGATATCGACCGCATCGTGGAGTCGTGCATGGATGCGCACGATACACAGGCGGTCGCATCGTTTGAGCAGCTTCGCGATATCGACTCGTGGGCTCGTGCCAAGGCCGCCGAGGTGCTTGCTGCAACCCGCTCTTAATCGTAAGGATTGCTTTTCGTTTTATGGATACTGTTCTGAGTGTTCTCTCCTCGGTCTTTTGGGGTCTTTTGATGCTATCCGTCCTCGTGTTTCTGCACGAGGGCGGCCACTTTTTAGCGGCTCGTGCGTGCGGTGTGCGCGTCACCGAGTTTTTCTTGGGCCTGCCGTGCCGCTTTGACATTCATCATACGTCGCGTCGCATCGGTACCAAGTTTGGTGTGACGCCGCTGCTGCTGGGTGGTTATGCCGCTATCTGCGGTATGGACCCGACCGATGTCTCTTGCGCCGACCGTGTGCTTGCGGCGATCTATCGTCATGGTCGCGTTTCGGTTGCAGACCTTTCCGTCGAGCTGGAGCTCCCCGAGGAGGACGTTCTCGAGGCTTGTGTCTTGCTTTTGGGCTGGGGTTCCATTGCGCCTTGGTACGAGGAAGGGGAGAAGCCTTCACCCAGCTACTATCCGGTCAGGTACCAGACGCTGCCGCGCGACGCTGCAGGATATACCACTTTTGACGGCCGCAGGTTTGATCGAGAGCATGCAACTGCCGAGGGAGATGTGTGGGAGCTCCCGGTCGCCGCTCCGGAGTTTCTTGAGCAGGAGCGTTCACATACCTATCTGGGCCAAGGTTTTCTCAAACGTGCCATTATGCTGCTCGCTGGCATTCTCGTCAATATTCTGACGGGCTTTTTGCTGCTTATGAGCATCTACTCTATCGCCGGCGTATCGGTGCCGGTCGATAGCAATGTGATCGGTCAGGTCGATGAGGGTTCGATTGCCGCCAAAGCGGGTATCGAGGCCGGCGACGCAATTCTTAGTGTCGATGGCGTGTCGTGCTCTTCCTGGATAGACGTGTACGATGCGATCGGAGCGGCCGCCGGCAAGGACGATATCGCCATTGAGTATCAGCACGACGGCAAGAAGCTTTCGGCCTCGGTCGCGCTCAAGGAGGGCGAGCATTTGGGCGTTTATGCCTCCACGCAAGTGGTCCATTTGGACCCCATTACGTCGGCGCGCCTGTCGTTCTCCTATGTTCAGCAGACTGCTGAGGGCGTGATGCGCCTGCTGCAGCCGCAGCATACGATGGAGATACTCGATCAGTCCAGCTCGATTGTTGGCATCAGCGTGATGTCTTCTCAGGCGGCGGCAGCCGGCCCCGCGACGTTCTTGACATTTGCCGCACTCATCTCGTTCTCGCTGGGCTTTATGAACTTGCTGCCCATTCCGCCGCTCGACGGGGGAAAGCTGGTTATCGAGATCATTCAAAAGGTCGCCGGTCGCGAGCTGCCACTCAAGGTGCAGACAATCGTCAGTTATGTCGGCATCGCGCTCTTTGCGCTGCTGTTTGTCTATATGCTTCGTTCCGACGTCCTTCGATTTATTTTGTAGGGGAGTGTTTGGATTGTCTTTGTCCCATCCTTTGCCGCGCGAGCTGACGCGCCCCGTGTTTGTGGGCGACGTGCAGATAGGCGGCGGCGCTCCGGTGGTGGTTCAGTCCATGACCTGCACTGATACCGCCGACGCGCAGGCAACGCTTGCACAAGTTCGTGCACTCGCCCAGGCGGGTTGTGATGTTGTGCGCGTGAGCGTGCCCACTGAGGCTGCGCTCGAGGGCTTTCGCATGATTTGTGCGGAGTCTCCGGTGCCGATCGTTGCCGATATCCACTTTAACCATAAGCTCGCCATTGGTGCCGTGGAGGCCGGTGCCGCCAAGCTCCGCATCAATCCCGGCAACATCGGCGATTGGGCCAAAGTCGATGCCGTGATCGATGCTGCGGGCGCCGCTGGTTGCGCGATTCGTATCGGCGTGAACGCCGGCTCGCTTGAGCAGGATATCGCCGAGCGCGATGACCTTACGCAGCCCGAAAAGCTTGTGATGTCGAGCGAGCGTTTCGTCAAACATTTTGAGGATCGCGGCTTTACCAATATCGTGCTTTCCGCCAAGGCTCATAGCGTGTCCACGACGCTTGACACCTATCGTGCCCTGTCGCGCGAAATCCCCCATGTTCCGCTTCATTTGGGCGTGACTGAGGCCGGAACCAAGCTCCAGGGCACCATTAAGAGCTCTGTGGGCCTGGGAATTTTGCTTTCCGAGGGCATTGGCGACACCATGCGCGTCTCGCTCACGGCCGATCCGGTCGAGGAACCGCCGGTCGCCTGGGGTATTCTGCAGTCGCTCGGCCTTCGCCGCCGTGGTCCCGAGATCGTCTCGTGCCCCACGTGCGCTCGCTGCCAGGTTAACCTCATTCCTATCGCCGAGGAGGTCACCGAGCGGCTTAAGAACTACTCCGCGCCGCTTTCGATTGCCGTGATGGGCTGTGCAGTCAATGGCCCCGGCGAGGCCTCTGACGCCGACTTGGGTGTTGCCTGCGGACGAGGTCAGGGCCTGCTCTTTTCGCACGGCAAGATCATTGGTAAAGTAGCTGAGGACCAAATTGTCGACGCGCTTATGGCCGAGGTCGACAAGTTTATTGAGGAGAAATAAATGACTCGAGCAATGTATATGTCTAAGCTGTATGCTCCGACGCTCAAAGAGGATCCGGCCGACGCCGAGCTTGCGAGCCATCGCCTGCTGCTTCGTGCCGGCATGATTCGCAAGGAGGCCGCCGGTCTCTATTCCTATCTGCCGCTCGCGTGGCGCTCGATTCGCAAGATCGAGAACATTGTGCGCGACGAGATGGACGCTGCCGGCGCCCAGGAGCTCATGATGCCTATCATGGTCGATGCCGAGCTGTGGCGCGAGTCCGGCCGTATCGATGCCTATGGCAAGGAACTCGTGCGCTTTGATGACCGCCACGGCCGCGAGTTCGTTCTCGGCCCCACGCACGAGGAGACCGTGACCGCCCTGGTGCGCAATGAACTGCGTTCCTATAAGCAGCTGCCCGTCAACCTCTACCACATCCAGGATAAGTTCCGCGACGAGTTCCGTCCCCGCTTTGGCCTGATGCGCGGTCGCGAGTTCATCATGAAGGACGCCTACAGCTTCTCCGCCACGCAGGAGAGCCTGCAGGAGGAGTACGACAAGATGAAGCAGGCCTACGCTAACATCTGCGAGCGCTGCTACATCAAGGCCCTTCCCGTCGTTGCCGATTCCGGCGAGATCGGCGGCGACACCTCCGTAGAGTACATGGCGCTGGCCGACGCCGGCGAGGCCTCGCTGGTCTACTGCGACGACTGCGGCTTTGCTGCCGATGACGAGGCGGCAAGCACCAAGGTTGTCGTGACCGAGGGCCCCGGCGACGGTACGCTCACCAAGGTCGAGACCCCGGGCATGGGCACCATCGAGGCCGTCGCCAAGTTCTTCGGCTTCCCCGAGAACGGCACGCGCAAGTCCCTGGCTCTCATCGACGCCGAGGGTAAGCCGGTTGTGGCCATCGTTCCGGGCGATCATGAGCTCAACGACTGCAAGGCCGAGCACGTCTTTGGCAAGGGCTATCGCATGATGACCGACGAGGAGCTCCAGACCTACGGTCTGCACAAGGGCTTTATCGGACCGGTTAACCTGCCCGAGGGCATCCGTCTAGTGTGCGACGAGAGTCTGCGCGAGTCCAAGCAATGGGCCTGCGGTGCCAACGAGGTCGATTATCACTTTACCGGTGCCTGCCCCGAGCGCGACTTTACCGTCGACGAGTGGACCGATCTGGTCACCGTCGTCGCCGGCGACCCCTGCCCGCACTGCGGCAAGCCGCTCTCTGCTGCTCGCGGCATCGAGGTCTCCCAGGTGTTCCAGCTGGGCACCAAGTACTCCGAGGCCATGGGTGCCACCTTTATGGACGAGGATGGCAAGGAGAAGCCGCTCATCATGGGTTGCTACGGCGTGGGCGTGTCTCGCTCGCTCGCTGCCGTCGTGGAGCAGCATAACGACGAGCACGGTATCGTCTGGCCGGTCTCCGTTGCCCCGTACGAGGTCGCGGTGATTCCGCTCGATCCCAAGAAGGAGGAGTGCGCTACCGTCTGCGACCAAATCGTTGAGGGTCTGTGCGCCGAGGGTATCGAGGTTGTCGTGGATGACCGCGACGAGCGCCCCGGCTTTAAGTTTGCCGACAACGACCTTATGGGCTTCCCGTATCAGGTAGTGCTCGGCAAGCGTGGTCTTAAGAACGGCACCGTCGAGCTCAAGGACCGTGCCACGGGCGAGCGCGAGGATGTGGCGATTGATGAGGTCGTCGCCAAGGTCGCCGAGCTTGTGAAGGCAGCACGTCGTTAATCGACATTTCTGCTAGTAGATGTAATTGCAGGCCTGCTCCGCATCTCTCTTAGGATGAGATGCGGAGCAGTCTTTTTTGTTGCGTGAATAAGCTCGACGGGTAAAGGAAAACCCCACAGCCCAAATGAGCTGCGGGGTTTTCCTTTGTGCCTCCGATGCGAAATGAATCGCTCAGATATTACTGATAATCGACGACGTCGATCCAGTTCTTAAGGAACTCATCGTTCACGTTGCGCTTACGAGCGAGCTCGGAAGCAGCGACGATGCTCGTCCACTGACGCACGACCTGCATGGGCATGTCGGCGCGGTCGCAGTAGAGCTCCAGATAGGCCTCGGCCTGGTCCTTGCTGTTGAGGGCAAAGAGCAGGTAGGTGGTGGCAACGTCGGCAGCAGGGGAGCCCTGGGTGGCATGTGCCCAGTCGCAGACGTACAGCTGGCCGTCGTCGCCGACGATGACGTTGGAGGGGTTGAAGTCGCCGTGGCAGACCTTGAACTCCTTGGTCATGCCGTCCAGACGCTCCTGAAGGTTGTAGCGCGTGGTGGCATTGAGCTGATCGAGGCTGTCGATCATGCGGGCGAACTTATCGCGCTGACGGTTGAGCAGCGGGGAGGTGTAGCCGTGGATCTCGATCTGGAGGTCGACGAACATCTCGAGGTACTCACCAAAGCGCTGGGGCTCGGCAGTCATCTTCTCGGCAAGGGTGGTGCCCGGAACCTTCTCGGTCACGAGAGCCCAGCCGTTGGCGTTCTCGAGCTGAGAAACCTCGAGAGCCTTGGGGCTGCGGATGCCGCACTCATTGATGCGGGCAAGATTCAAAGCCTCGTTGAACACGTCGGAGACGGGCTTGGTCTCGTTAAAGACCTTGACGATCTTGTCGCCCAGGTCGTAAACGACCTTGTTGCCGCGACGGACGAGCTCGGTCTTGGAATCGGGGAGCAGCATGATTGCATCCTTTCAACGATGCGATAGAAGCAACGGCGGGGGCGTGCGTACACCCGTGCACCCCCGCCGCAAATAACCGTGCTAAAAACTAGCAGACGGCGTAGTCCTGGGGCTCGCGGCCGTAGTAGGCGTCCAGGTAGAGCTCCTTGATCTCGCTCATGAGCGGGTAGCGCGGGTTAGCGCCGGTGCACTGGTCGTTGAATGCCTGCTCGGTCATCTCGTCGAGGGTGTCGAGGAAGTACTGCTCGTCAACACCGTAGTCGGCGATGGTCTTCTTGACGCCGATGAAGTCCTTGAGCTCCTCGAGCTTCGTGATGAAGTTCTCGAAGACCTCCTTGTCGTCCTTGCCCTCGATGCCGCAGTACTTGGCCATCTCGGCGTAGTTGTGCAGCGCGTTGGGGTAAGGATACTGGGAGAAGGTACCCATCTTGACGGGAGCCTCGGCGGCGTTGTAGCGCATAACGCGGGTCAGGATGACGGCGTTTGCGAGGCCGTGGGGCAGGTGATGGAAAGCGCCGAGCTTGTGGGCCATGGAGTGGTTGAGGCCCAGGAAGGCGTTGGCGAAGGCCATACCGGCCATGCAGGAGGCGTTGTGCATCTCCTCGCGGGCATGCGGGTCCTTGGCACCGTTCGTGAAACTGGAGGGCAGGTTCTCGAAGACGAGCTTGGCAGCGCGCTCGGAGAGGCCCTTGGTGTAGTCGGAAGCCATGATGGAGACGTAGGACTCGATGGCGTGGGTCATGACGTCAATGCCGGAGGCAGCGGTCAGGCCGCGCGGGGCGGTCATGCAGTTGTCGGCGTCGACGATAGCCATGTTGGGGAGCAGCGCGTAGTCGGCGAGCGGCCACTTGATGCCGGTCTCCTTGTCGGTGATGATGGCGAACGGCGTGCACTCGGAGCCGGTACCCGAAGAGGTCGGGACGGCGACGAAGTAGGCCTTCTTGCCCATCTCGGGGAAGGTGAAGATACGCTTGCGGATGTCCATGAAGTCCATGGCCATGTCCTCAAACTTGCACTCGGGGTGCTCGTACATCATCCACATGATCTTGCCGGCGTCCATAGCGGAGCCACCGCCGACGGCGATGATGACGTCCGGCTCAAAGAGAGCCATCTGCTTGGCGCCGCGACGTGCGCACTGCAGCGACGGATCGGGCTCGACGTCGTAGAAGCAGTCGTGGGCGATGCCCATCTCGTCGAGCTTGGCCTCGATGGCGCGGGTGTTGCCATTCTTGAAGAGGAACTGGTCGGTGACGATGAAGGCGCGCTTCTTGCCCATGACGGTACCGAGCTCGTCGAGGGCGACGGGCGTGGAACCCTTCTTGAAGTAGACCTTCTCGGGAGCGCGGAACCACAGCATGTTCTCACGGCGCTCGGCCACAGTCTTAACGTTGATCAAGTGCTTCACCCCAACGTTCTCGGAGACGGAGTTGCCGCCCCAGGAGCCGCAGCCCAGGGTCAGAGACGGCTTCATGCCAAAGTTGTACAGGTCACCGATGCCGCCGTGCGAGGACGGGGTGTTGATGACGATACGGCAGGCCTTCATGACGTGCTCGAACAGGCTGATCTTCTCGGCCTGGGCGGGGTGCACGTACAGAGAGGCGGTGTGGCCCGGGCCACCGGCGAGCACCAGGTGCTCGGCCTTGTCGACGGCCTCCTGGAAGTCCTTGGCGTGGTACATGGCCAGGACCGGGGAGAGCTTCTCGTGGGAGAACTCCTCCTTGGCGGGGTCGGTGGAGGTGACCTCGGCGATCAGGATCTTGGTCTTGGCGGGAACCTCGATGCCGGCGAGCTCGGCGATCTTGGCGGCAGCCATGCCGGGGATGCGGTGGTCGAGAGAGCCGTTCTTGAACATGGCGGCACGCAGGGCCTCCATCTCGGCACCCTGCTTGACGAAGTAGCAGCCGCGCTTCTGGAACTCGGCCTTGACCTGGTCATAGATGGTGTCGATGACGGTCACGGACTGCTCGGAAGCGCAGATCATGCCGTTGTCGAAGGTCTTGGAGTGGATGATGGAGTTGACGGCGAGCAGCACGTCGGCGGTGTCGTCGATGACGACCGGGGTGTTACCGGCGCCAACGCCCAGGGCGGGCTTGCCCGAGGAGTAAGCGGCCTTGACCATGCCCGGGCCACCGGTGGCGAGGATGATGTCGACGTCGCGCATGACCATGTTGGTCAGCTCGATGGAGGGGACATCAACCCAGCCGATGATGCCCTCGGGGGCACCGGCCTTGACGGCGGCATCAAGCACGAGCTTGGCGGCGGCGATGGTGCACTTGGCGGCAGCCGGGTGCGGGGAGATGATGATGGCGTTGCGGGTCTTCAGGCTGATCAGCGTCTTGAAGATCGCGGTAGAGGTGGGGTTGGTCGTCGGGATGACGGCGCCCACGATGCCGATGGGCTCGGCGATCTTGGTGATGCCGTAAGCCTCGTCGCGCTCCAGGACACCACAGGTCTTGGTGTTCTTGTAAGCGTTGTAGATGTACTCTGCGGCGTAGTGGTTCTTGATGACCTTGTCCTCAAGAACGCCGCGGCCGGTCTCCTCGATGGCCATCTTCGCCAACGGGATACGAGCCTTGTTGGCGGCCATGGCGGCCTCATAGAAGATCTTGTCGACCTGCTCCTGCGTGTACGTAGCAAAAAGCGCCTGGGCCTCTCGCATCTGAGCGAGCTTAGCCTCAAGCGCCTCTACGTTGTCCACAATTGCGGGAGTAGTGTTTTCCGGTGACTTTTTCACCATTTGTGTCTCCTTGCGATCGGAGATTTACCCTACGTCTTGCATGATAGCAAGAAATTATTCGGCGAACGGTCAGATTCCTCTAAAAGGCACACTAAAACGCTTCAAAAAACTGAAGCGTTTTAACTAAACTTTCCTATAGCATCGCCCCACTCATTGGGGACAGGCTTACATGAGTGCTTTCACTCATTTGGGACAGACATCGATTTGTCATTTTGCCGTTCTGGGCCTGTTGTTGCCACTCATTGGATATAAATAGGTTACAGGCTCAGCATTTTGCGTTTCTTCTCTCCTTTTAGGTGTTGCCTGTACAGCTTTGAAAGGAGAGATTATGCCCCGATGCGCCCGTGCCGTTTCGATCACCTGCTATTACCACGTCTTTGACCGCGGCAACTCCAAACAGATTATTTTTGAAGATGACTCCGACCGTTATCGTTTCTTATCGGATATCTCGGACAGGTTTGCGCGCCATGACGTGGCGGTGTTGGCTTGGTGCCTTATGGACAACCACTTCCATTTGATGGTTGATGACCCATTTGACAACCTTTCAAAGGCAATGCAGTGCGCGCTGACGGCATATGCTAAGTATTTCAATAGGAAAACGGGGAGAACGGGACATCTGTTTGACAATCGCTATTCGCGGGTCGTGGTTGAGTCGGACACGCAGGCAGTGCAGCTGCTCGACTATATTCATCTCAATCCCGTGAAGGGTGCGCTTGACTCGCTCGAGGCGTACCGCTGGTCAAGCTATAAGGCATATCAGCTGGGCTATGATCCCTTTGACATCTGTGATGCGGCCCCTATGCTCGATGTTGTCGGAGGCTCCCGTCGCTATTGCGAGCATCTCAAGAAAGTTGGCGGGCGCATCTGGTCAGTGGAGGTTCTTCCGCGCCGGCGGATCCCCGATGAGGAGGCTCTTTCCGTTGCGCGCGAAGTCCTGCCGAGCATAGATCCTGCGCTGCTCAAGGCCCTGCCACGCCCCGAACGCGATGCCTGCCTGCTGAGGCTCAGGCGGGCACATCTTACGGTCAAGCAAATTGCTCGTATCACCGGTATTGGCGCCACAAGCGTGACCAAGGCTACTGCAGGCTGGAAGGATGCAGCGTGAGATAGGGGCCGGAGCCGATCGGGACGCCGCATGCGTGCGTCATGTCTGTCCCCAATGCGTGAAAACACCCATCTAAGTCTGTCCCCAATGAGTGGGAAAACACTCATCCGCTCATTGGGGACAGGCGTACACGGGTGTTTTCGCTCATGTAAGCCTGTCCCCAATGAGCGCAAAAAGGCGCCCTCCGTAGGGGAGAGCGCCTTTGGTAAGTTCTATGTGAATGCGAGGTCTTTGACCCGGAGAGTCCAAGGTACATGTTGGTAAGACCTTATTTAGGAGCGCGCAACCTTGCCGGACTTGAGGCAGGTGGAGCAAACGTTCATCTTGCGACGGTGACCATCGACGACGACGTAGACGCGCTGGATGTTGGGGCGGAACTTACGGTTGGTGACGCGGTGAGAGTGGCTGATGGAGCGACCGGCAACGGGGTGCTTACCGCAAACTTCGCAAACTTTGGACATAACTGACCCTCCTTGGGCGACAAACGAACATGTCGCGTTAACAAACAAGCCTGAACTATAGCACAGAAGCAGCTCCCTGTGCGTAATCTACACAGAGATATTTCTCTTTTGGCGATAGTGCTCACGCCACGGCCCTGGACGTAGATCCGATTTGCGTGCAGCAGAGGGGATTATGCCAGCTCGTGCGCACGTTTTCAAGCTCGTCCCACAAATATATATAGGTTTATTGAGCATTGGGCTCCGTTTGCGGATTGCTCTGTATTTATGCTCGCAATTAAGTTCGAGGTTGGCTAAACTATCCCTTGACCATTAAAGGGGTACGAGATACCCACATGGAATTACATAGCTGCCAAAGAGCAGCCTTTCCTGTGGGTGTCTGGTCCGCTTTGAGCGGTCGGGCATCTATTTTTTTGACTGTGTCAGCAGTCAAGACATGTGAGGAAGGAGATCGATGGGCACGACTTCCCCCAAGGCGGTCATTATGGACGAGACCGCCGTCAATCGAGCGATGACCCGCATCGCGCACGAGATTCTCGAGCGCAACGAGGGCTGTGAAGACCTCGCTCTGGTCGGCATCGTCACGCGCGGCGACCTTCTGGCAAAGAAGCTCGCCGAGGAGATCAAGGAGATCGAGGGCGTCGACGTTCCGCTCGGCAGTCTCGACATCAGCTTCTACCGCGATGACTACGCTACCAATTTCGCTCCCGCGATCCACGCCACCAACATTCCCTTCAGTGTCGACGGCAAGCGCGTCGTGCTGGTGGACGACATCCTGTACACGGGTCGTACCATCCGCGCCGCTCTGGACGCCGTCATGGATCTGGGCCGTCCGAGCCGTATTGAGCTGGCAGTCCTCGTTGACCGCGGCCACCGTGAGCTCCCTATCTCGCCGGACTTTGTCGGCAAGAACGTTCCCTCGTCGCACGAGGAGAACGTGCACCTATATATGAAGGAAGTCGACGGCCGTACCGCCGTCGAGATCAACGACGTCGCGCCGGGTTCCCACGTGGGCTCCGCGCCGCTGGGAGGTGAGTAGTACCGTGGCGTTCAACCATAAGCACCTGATCGACATTACCGAGTACTCCGAAGAGGACATCAAGCTCATCCTCGAGACCGCCAAGGCGTTCTCCGAGGTCAACGAGCGTGCGATCAAAAAGGTCCCCACGCTCAAGGGCAAGACCATCGTCAACATGTTCAACGAGCCCTCGACGCGCACCCGCAGCTCCTTCGAGCTCGCCGAGAAGCGTCTTTCGGCCGACAGCCTCAACTTTGGCGGCTCCTCGACCTCTACGGTCAAGGGCGAGAGCCTCGTCGATACCGTCGAGACCCTCAACGCCTACAAGATCGACTGCATCGTCGTGCGCGACAAGCACGCCGGCGCGCCCTACATCGTCACGCAGAACTCGCCCGCGAGCGTCATCTGCGCTGGCGACGGCAAGCACAACCACCCCACGCAGGCCCTGCTCGACCTGTATACCATCTGGGAGCATAAGGGTGACTTCCACGGTTTGAAGGTCGCCGTCGTCGGCGATATCGCGCACTCCCGCGTCTGCGGCTCGCTGATCCCCGCCCTTAAGATCATGGGCTGCGAGACCTACGCCGTCGCCCCCGGCACGCTGCTGCCGCCGGCGCCCGAGGTCCTGGGCTGCGACCACGTGACGAGCGACCTCGATTCCGTCCTGCCCGAGCTGGACGTCGTCTACATGCTGCGCGTTCAGCAGGAGCGCCTCGAGGGCGCCCCGTTCCCCACGATTCGCGAGTACCATAAGCTCTTCGGCCTGACCAAGGACCGCGAGAAGCTCATGAAGCCCGATGCGATCATCTGCCACCCGGGCCCCATCAACCGCGGCGTCGAGTTCGACTCCTATATGGCCGACCACCCGCAACGCTCCGTCATCCTGGAGCAGGTCTACGCCGGTATCTGCGTTCGTATGGCTATCCTGTATCTGCTGCTTGGAGGTGCCGATAATGGCCTTGCTTCTTAAGAATGCCCACGTCGTCGACCCGTCTGTCGAGCTTGACGGTGTCGTTGACGTCCTGATTGACGGCGATAAGATCGCCGAGGTCGGCGAGAATCTCGCCGTCGAGGGAGCCGAGGTCCGCGACCTTTCCGGCAAGTACCTCGTCCCCGGCCTGGTGGATATGCACGTTCACCTTCGCGAGCCCGGCTACGAGGTCAAAGAGGACATCGAGAGCGGCACCCGCGCAGCTGCCAAGGGCGGCTTTACCGGCGTGTGCGCCATGCCCAACACCGATCCCGTTACCGATAACGGCACCGTCGTCGAGTTCGTCAAGTCCCGCGCTGCCGAGGTCGGTCACTGCCGCGTCTATCCGTCGGGTGCCATGACCCGCGGCCTTAAGGGCGAGGCCATGTCCGAGATGGGCGATATGGTCGCCCACGGCGCCGTCGCCTTCACCGACGACGGTCGCGGCGTGCAGGGCGCGGGCATGCTCCGTCGTTGCATGGACTACGGCAAGATGTTCGGCAAGGTCTTTATGAGCCACTGCCAGGACGAGGACCTGGTCGGCCACGGCCAGATCAACGAGGGCAAGGTCTCGACCCGTCTGGCTCTCGAGGGCTGGCCGGCTGCCGGCGAGGAGCTCCAGATCGCTCGCGACATCGAGATCGCCAAGCTGACCGGTGCCAAGCTGCACATTCAGCACATCTCCACCGCCCATGGCCTGGAGATCGTGCGTGCCGGTAAGGCCGCTGGTGTTCAGGTTACCTGCGAGGCAACCCCGCACCATATGTTCCTGACCGAGAACGACCTGGACGAGACCTACAACACCTCGCTCAAGGTCAATCCGCCGCTGCGCACCGAGGAGGATGCCGAGGCCATCCGTCAGGGCGTCATCGACGGCACCGTCGACGCTATCGTCACCGATCACGCTCCCCACACCCCGTGGGAGAAGGCCCGCGAGTTCGAGCTTGCGCCCTTTGGCATGATCGGCCTCGAGACCTCGCTGTCGCTCGTGCTCACCGAGCTGGTCAACACGGGCAAGATGAGTGTGGGCCGCATGGTCGAGCTCATGGCCATCAAGCCGCGTGAGATCCTGGGCCTCGACCAGGTTCAGGTCAAGGCGGGTTCCGTTGCCGACCTGACCGTGTTCGATTCCGCTGTCACCTGGACGGTCGGCGAGGACGGTTACGAGTCGCGTGCCGAGAACTCCGGTTTTGCCGGTCGCACGCTCACCGGTCGTGCCACCGATGTGTTTGTCGGCGGCAAGCAGACGCTCGCCGACGGCTGCATCTGCTAGCATAGCCTTATCGTTTTTGTGCGCGGTGCCCTTGCGGTGCCGCGCTTTCTGTTCGTTTTGACCATGCAACCGCATGGGGGATTGGAGCGTCTATGCCCACACCTTCCACTGCACGCATGCACGACTTCGAGGTCGTATCGAACCAGGAGATCGCCGACGGCATCTTCTCGCTCGTCATCTCGGCCCCCAAGCTTGCAAGTGCGCTCAAGCCCGGTCAGTTTGTGAACATCGCCGTGCCCGGCGATGCGTCCTCGCTGCTTCGCGTGCCCCTGAGC
Organism: uncultured Collinsella sp.; assembly: GCA_900541195.1. Lineage (GTDB taxonomy): Bacteria > Actinomycetota > Coriobacteriia > Coriobacteriales > Coriobacteriaceae > Collinsella. Next base: position 108,669 of record UQIY01000001.1, read on the forward strand.
TTCTATCGCGCCGACGCCCAGGCCGGTACCGTCGAGCTGTGGTACGCCGTCGTGGGCGACGACACCCGTCGTCTGTCGCAGATGGCCCCCGGTTCCACCTCTAACCTGCTGGGCCCCGGCGGCCGCGGCTGGCTTGTGCCCTGTCTCTTATACCCATCTGACGCTGCCGACGAACCCTAGGGGGTAGATCTCGG
>UQIY01000002.1 GCA_900541195.1 uncultured Collinsella sp.
GGCTCCGGTCTCGTGGGCTCGGAGATGTGTATAAGAGACAGCTCGATCCCGTGTCGACGCTGGTGGTTGAGCAGCTGGCCTGCGAGCTCAAAGAGACCTGCACGCTCGTGGTCGTTACGCACAATATGCAGCAGGCGGCGCGCATCTCCGACTCGGTCGCGTTTTTCTTGCTGGGTGAGTTGGTAGAGCACGCGCCCACCGCTCAGCTCTTCAAAAATCCCACCGACCCGCGCACGGCGGATTATTTGACGGGACGTTTTGGCTGATACCATCTAGTAAAGGTACCTTTAGGGTTAAGATGCGGTCATGCCGGCCGCAAAGGGGTTCAACATGATCTATTACGTCGAGGACGATGACAACATCAGGGATTTGACGGTCTATGCGCTGCGCAAGCAGGGGATCGAGGCCGAGGGCTTTTCGTGCGATGGCGAGTTTAAGGCCGCCGTGGTGCGACGGGTACCCGATGCCGTCTTGCTCGACATCATGCTGCCCGATACCGACGGTTTGGCAATTATGCGTCGCCTGCGCGCCGATCGCCTGACGGCGACGGTGCCCATCATGATGCTTACCGCCAAGGATACCGAGCTCGACAAGGTGATGGCGCTCGATGGCGGTGCCGACGATTACCTGACTAAGCCGTTTTCGCTCATGGAGCTTGCGAGCCGCTGCCGCGCGCTGCTGCGCCGCGGCGGTATGGTCAAGCAGGTGAGTGATGTGCTCAGCGTGGGCGATATCGTGCTTTCGCCCAGCCATCGCGAGGTGACCGTTGCCGGTGAGCCACTCAAGCTTACTTTGCGCGAGTTCGATTTGCTCGAGTATCTTATGCGCAAACCCGGTGTGGTCTTTACTCGCGAGTCGCTGCTGCAGAGCGTTTGGGGCTGGGACTTCGACGGCGGTTCGCGTACCGTCGACGTGCACGTGCAGACGCTTCGCCAAAAACTGGGCGAGCATGCCAGCGCCATCGAGACCGTGCGCGGCGTGGGCTACCGCTTGGCCGAGCCTTCTGCCGGTGATGGTGCCGAAGGTGACGACACCGCGGCCACCGCATCGGAGGAGTAACCCGTGGTCTTCGCCCCCCAGGGAAAACATACGCTGTCGCACCGCGTTTTTGTGACGATCTTTGTCTGCGCCATGGCGGTTATCGTGGCGTTTACGGTGCTGGGTGCGTTCTTTGTGCAAAACACCTTGGCGGATGCCACGAGTACCAATCTGGCGCAGGAAACCGAGCTCATTGCTGCCGCTCTCGACGAACAGCAGGAGCCCATCCCGTTCTTGCGTAGTCTCGATCGCGAGGACTTGCGAATCACGCTGATTAACAAGGATGGATCGGTTGCCTACGACAACGAGGCGTCGCCTTCCACACTGCCCAACCATGGCGATCGCCCCGAGGTCATCGAGGCCTTTGAGAGTGGTTTGGGTTCCGCGGAGCGCGCAAGCTCTACGCTCGACGAGATTATGCTGTATCGCGCCGTCGCCCTTGATAACGGCCAGGTTGTCCGCTTGGCGCAGGCCCAGCCTGGCGTTACGGCGATTTTGCTGTCGATGGTGGCGCCGATGCTGCTTATCGCAGCAGCGGGTGCGGTACTCTCGTTTTTTATGGCGCGCCGCGAGTCCCGTGCCATCATCGCGCCGTTGCAAGAGGTGGATTTGGACCACCCACGCCGTAGCTATGAGCACGCCTATGCCGAGATGGTCCCCATGCTTGAGCGTATCGAGTCGCAGCGCCAGGAACTCAAGCGCCAAATGGCGGTGCTAGCGGACAACGACCGTATGCGCCGCGAGTTCACGGCGAATATCACCCATGAGCTCAAGACGCCGCTTACGGCGATTTCGGGCTATGCCGAGCTCATCGCAAACGGCATGGTCGAGGGCGAGGGCGACCTGCGCAACTTTGGCGGTCGCATCTATCGTGAGGCGGGCCGCTTGGCAGCGCTTGTCAACGATATCCTTACGCTGTCTAACTTGGACGAGGCCGAGCGTGCAACTGAGGGCGAGGCGGTGCCCATTGGTTCCACGGAGCCTATTGAGCTCTCGCGTGCCATCTACGCGGTTGAGCAGCGTCTTGAACAGGTCGCCCGTCAGGCGAATGTGACGATAAGTCATGAGACCAAGCCTGTGGTCATCGAAGGCGTGTCGCGCTTGATTGACGAGCTCATCTATAATCTGGCGAGCAACGCCATCCGCTACAATCGACCCGGCGGTGCGGTTACGCTGCAGTGCGGCACCAACGACGAAGGTCATCCGTTCCTTGCGGTCGCCGACACGGGAATCGGTATCGCGCCTGAAGAACAGGGCAAGGTATTTGAGCGGTTCTATCGCGTGGACAAGAGTAGGTCCAAGGCGCGCGGCGGAACCGGTCTGGGGCTTGCAATTGTCAAGCATGCGGCCCTGTATCATCACGCCACGCTCGATCTGTCGAGCGAGTTGGGCGTGGGAACCACCATTACGGTGACGTTTCCCATACGGCAGGACGAGCCATTCGCATAGCGATACAACATAGATATTGATGCAGACGCCGCATTTGACTTTCGGGTGCGGCGTTGTTGTGCAATTTTACGATTGCTTCCGACATTTTTACAGGAGAGCCTGTTTCTTATGTATAGAGTTTGGTCTCGGTAAAAAGATGCGATAACATACGGACAGTTTTGTCAATCCGAACTGGGGAAATGAAAGGCAAGCTGCATGACCCTTCTCGAACTGTTCCAGCTGCTCAAAAAGCACCTCAAGCTGGTCATCACCCTTCCGGTGGTCTGCGCGATCGCCATGGGCATCGTGTCCTTCGTTGCGATGGACAACACCTATACCGCGACGACGAGCATGTACATTCTCGCCAAGACCGACGATAGCGGTCAGATGAGCTACAACGATCTCTCGGCGAGTCAGATGCTTTCCAACGATATCGCCACGCTGCTGGATAGCGATAGCGTTAAGAGCGGCGCAGCCAATGAACTGGGCCTCACCGATCTGGATGACTACAAGGTGTCTGTTTCCTCCGAGACCACCACGCGTGTCATTACGCTTTCGGTTACCGGCACCGATGCCAAGGAGACGGCTAAGGTCGCAAAGGCCATGGCCAGCTCGGTGAGTACGGTCGCTCAGAACGTCGGCGCTGCCCAGAGCATCAACGTTATCGACGAGGCTAAGACCCCCGAAGCCCCCAGCGGTCCCAAGCGTATGCTGTACGTTGCTGTCGCGTTCCTCGCGGGCATCTTTATCGCAGTTGCCTATGTCGTTTTGGCAGACATGCTCAACACCCGCATCCGCGGTGCCGAAGAGGCAGAAGAGCTCCTGGGCATTCCCGTTGTTGGCCGAATTCCGGCTATGAAAGGTGGTAAATAGGCATGGCTAAGGCAAAGAACACCGATAAGCTCGTTGTACAGAATGCCGCCAAGACCCTTCTGGCCAACATCCGCTTTGCGAGCGTGGACGACCCCATTCGCACCATCACCGTTACGTCCTCGATTCCCAACGAGGGCAAGTCTACGGTTGCCATTAACCTTGCTCAGGCAATCGCCACGAGCGGCAAGTCCGTGCTCCTGGTCGAGGCCGATATGCGCCGCAGGTCCCTTTCCGATATGCTCGGCGTTCGTTCGCGCGGCGGACTCTATGCGGTCCTTTCCGAGCAGATTTCGATTGACCAGGCAATTGTCGAGACGGGTCAGAAGAACTTCTACTTCCTCGATGCCGAGCCGCATATTCCCAATCCTGCAGACATCATCGTCTCTCATCGCTTTTCCAAGTTGGTCAAGGCACTGTCTGCTAAGTTCCAGTATGTCATCTTCGATGCTCCTCCGGTCGGCACCTTCATCGATGCTGCCGAGATTGCCAGCCTGACCGACGGCACGCTGTTTGTGGTGCGCGAGGACTTTACCAAGCGCGAAGAGGCACTCAACGCTATCGCCCAGCTTAAGAAGTCCGAGAAGGTCAAGCTCATCGGTACCGTTATGAATTACTGTGAGACCGAGACCAGCGAGTACTACTATTCTTACTACACCAAGGACGGTAAGAAGGTTAAGAAGGGCTCCGCCGATCAGGGCACTTCCAAAAAGGGCATCTTCACCAACCGGGCAAACGTTTAGTTGATTAAGGCCGACCTATGCGTGACATTCATTGCCATATCTTGCCGGGTGTAGACGACGGCGCCGCCGATCTCGATGAGAGCTTGGCGATGCTCGAGGCTGCCAAGCGGGCCGGTGTAACCAGAATCGTTTGCACTCCTCACTGCCGTGATCCCTATTTTGATTACGACAAGATGTGGGATGCCTTTGAGCTGCTGCGTGATAACGCTGACGGTTTTCCGCTCCAGATGGGCTTCGAAGTCAACCACCGAAAGCTCGTTGAGCTTGGTATCGATGCCGCGGAGCACTTGCATTTCGATGGGACCAACGAGTTCCTGCTCGAGCTTTCGACGCATGCCGATGCGTATGCGTTTAGAGAGTACGAGAACACGATTTACGATTTGCAGTGCCGTGGCTACCAGGTGATCATCGCTCATCCTGAGCGCTATCGTGCGGTTCAAAAGGATGTAAGCGTGGCGGAGCGCCTGGTCGATATGGGCTGCAAACTGCAGGCTTCGGCGGACTTTATTGCCGGCGGTCGCTTTGGTCGCGAGAAAAAGCCGGCACAGCGCCTGTTCGATCAGAACCTGTACAGCTTCATCGCGAGCGATGCCCATAACGTGGGTCATTACGACTGCCTGGCGAAGGCTCGCGCGAAGTTTAGCGTGCGCGGAGCTCATTTTCGCTAAAATCTGTCCCTAACGTTCGCATTGAATGAAAGGGCAGCCATGGATATCCAACTTAAGACGGGATGCTTTGATGACGCGGCGTTGGTGCGCCGCGTCGTTTTTATGGACGAGCAGGGCTATGAGAGCGAGTTCGACGCTATCGACGAGGACCCGAACTGCATTCATGTGACGCTCTATGTAGACGGCGAGCTTGCCGGTTGCTCGCGCGTGTTTCCCGAAGAGCTTGAGCGCGTGGCTGACGCAGAGGCCCCGGTGTTGCCGGCATGCGACATGGACGAAGGCGTTGCGGCGGGGGAGACCTACATTATGGGGCGCGTCGCCGTGCTGCCGGCTATGCGCCGTCGCGGTCTGGCAAGCAAGATTGTCGAAGCCAGCGAAGCTGCTGCGCGCGATGCCGGCGCCAAGCTCATAAAGTTGCATGCACAGGAGTACGTGCTGCCTCTCTACGTCAAGGCGGGCTACATGCAAATTGCCCCGGTAGATTACGAAGACGAGGGCCAGCCCCATGTCTGGATGGCCAAGCGCGTAGATGGCAGATAGGGACGTTCCTTTTCTGCCGGCAGTTGGGGACGCTCCTTGGCAATTGGCGCATCGGAGCGCTTAGACATACAGTTTTTCGATTCCGTATGTATATATGCGCGCTAATGGGTTATAAAATCTAAGTCTGAACATAGCAGGTCTGCGATTCGGCTCGGGCGACCGGGCCGTTTTTGCGGACGGGGGTAGCGCGAAAGGACTGCACATGCGTCAATTTAAGACCGAGAGCAAAAAACTGCTCGACCTCATGATCAACTCCATCTACACCAATAAAGAAATCTTCCTGCGCGAGCTTATCTCTAACGCGAGCGACGCCGTCGACAAGCTCAACTTTAAGAGCCTGCAGGACCCGAGCGTCAAGATCGACCAGGGCGACCTGGCCATTCGCGTCTCCTTTGATAAAGACGCCCGCACCATTACCATCTCGGATAACGGCATTGGCATGACCGCCGAGGAGCTGGAGCGCAATCTGGGCACCATCGCCCATTCCGGCTCCGAGGAGTTTAAGACCGAGAACGCCGAGCAGCAGGGCTCCGATGTCGACATCATCGGTCAGTTTGGCGTGGGCTTCTACTCGGCTTTTATGGTCGCCAGCCATGTGAAGGTCGTCAGCCGCGCCTACGGCGAGGATGTCGCCCATGTGTGGGAATCCGACGGTCTTGAGGGCTACACCATCGAGGACGGCGAGCGCGCCGAGCACGGTACCGATGTCATCCTGACGCTGCGCGAGAACGAGAAGCTCGATGCCGACGGCGAGGCCGAGACCTACGATCGCTTCCTGACCGAGTGGGGTCTCAAGAGCCTGATTCAGCAGTACAGTAACTATGTGCGTTACCCGATCCAGATGATGGTGTCCAAGAGCCGCCAGAAACCCAAGCCCGAGGACGCCGGCGACGATTACAAGCCCGAGTACGAGGACTACCAGGAGCTCGAGACCGTCAATTCCATGACACCGATCTGGAAGAAGCACAGCTCCGATGTCGAGCAGAAGGACTACGACGAGTTCTACAAGTCCACGTTCCACGACTTTGACGATCCTGCGCGCACCATCAGCTTCCATGCCGAGGGCACGCTCGAGTATGACGCCCTGCTGTTTGTGCCGGGCCGCGCGCCGTTCGATCTGTACAGCAAGGACTACGAGAAGGGTCTGGCGCTCTACAGCTCCAACGTTCTGATTATGGAGAAGTGCGACGACCTGCTGCCCGACTACTACAACTTTGTCCGCGGCGTCGTGGATTCCGCCGACGTGTCGCTCAACATCTCGCGCGAGACACTGCAGCAGAACCGTCAGCTCAAGGCTATCGCCAAGCGTGTGGAAAAGAAGATTACCGCCGACCTTGAGGATATGCGTGACAACGACCGCGAGGCCTACGAGAAGTTCTTTGAGAACTTTGGTCGCGGTCTTAAGTACGGCATTTACTCGAGCTATGGCATGAAGGCCGATGAGCTCGCCGACCTGTTGCTGTTCTGGTCTGCCAAGGAACAGAAGATGATTACCCTGGCCGAGTATGCCAAGGGCATGCCCGAGGATCAGAAGGCCATCTACTACGCCGCCGGCGACTCGCGTGAGCGCTTGGCTAAGATGCCCGTGGTGAAGGGCGTGCTCGACCGCGGCTATGACGTGCTGCTGCTGACGCAGGATGTGGATGAGTTCACGTTCCAGGCTATGCGTGAATACGTTGCCGCCGATATGCCCAAGATCTACGAGGACGATGCTGCCCGCGAGGCTGCCGAGAAGGCTGTGGCCGACGGTGCCGAGCCCGAGGTCGAGGATCGTCATCTGGAGCTCAAGAACGTTGCGACCGGTGATCTTGACCTGGCGACCGAGGACGAGAAGAAGGAGGCCGAGGACGCCACCAAGGAGAACGAGGACCTCTTTAGCGCTATGAAGGAGGCACTCGGTGACAAGGTCGAGAAAGTTGCCGTCTCCGCGCGCCTGACCGATGCCCCCGCTTGCATCACCACCGAGGGCCCACTTTCGCTCGAGATGGAGAAGGTGCTCCAGAAGGGACCCGAGGGCGCGCCCGACGGCATGCCCAAGAGCCAGCGAGTGCTCGAGCTCAACGCCAAGCACCCGGTCTTTGACAAGCTTGTCGCTGCCCAGAAGGCAGGCGACGCCGACAAGATCAAGCAGTACTCCGGTTTGCTCTATGACCAGGCCCTGCTGGTCGAGGGCATCCTCCCCGAGGACCCCGTTGCCTTCGCGGCGGCTGTTTGCAACTTGATGTAGTTCGGGGATACGGCACCGTAACTAGATTAGAACGAGAGTGGATAATCTCCCACTTTTGGCTCGAATGCGGGCTTGAAGTGGGAGATTTTCCACTCTCGTTTTCCTCCGTCCCCAAGGGATCAATTATTTGTCGGGGTTGTGGTTTTGTGACCTGCTGAAATTTAGGATACTGTACATCTGTACGTTAACTCATCTTCGTAGTATATTGCTACCCGCAAAACTCAACACCATTGTGCTTTGAGACGTTAAAGCGCCTACTACAATGGTTGTCGATAGTACGATTCGATTTAACGACAGGATGGATGGTCCAAGCGTGAGTCTCGGCAGCAAACTATCCAATGCAAAGGTGTCCTTTGCGATATTTAAGCGCGACATTAAGCGACTGCTTGTGAACCCCGTCGCCCTGGTGGTTACCCTAGGCGTGTGCGTTATTCCCTCGTTGTATGCCTGGTATAACATCGTGGCAAACTGGGATCCGTATGGAAACACCCAAGGCATCAAGATTGCTATCGCCAACAACGATCGAGGCACCCAAAACGACTTGGTGGGTGAGCTCAACGCTGGCGACAAAGTGGTCGACCAGCTCAAGGAGAATCATCAGTTGGGCTGGACGTTCGTCGACTCGACGGCCGATGCCAAGGAGGGCGTCGAGAGCGGCGAGTACTATGCCGCTATCGTGATTCCCAAGAACTTCTCGGATAACCTGGTTTCGATGCTCGACGGCAACTACCATCAGCCCAAGCTCACGTACTACGTCAATGAGAAGAAGAGCGCCATTGCGCCCAAGGTTACCGATACCGGTGCAAACACCATCGAGGAGCAGATCAACTCGGAATTTGTCTCTACGGTAGGCAAGACTGTTGCCGGTATCGCCAAGGATGCCGGTGTCGATTTAAAGGACAAGGCAACCCAGACTCAGGACTCGCTGGCAAGTTCGGTGTCCGAGGCGTCCGACACCTTGGGCGAGGTGCGCGATTCGATTGGCGATATGAATGCCGCCATCGATAAGACGAGTGGCGCTATCGCCTCGGCTGATGCGGCACTTGCCGGCTTGCAAGGCCAGGCACCGTCGCTGACGCAGGCGATCTCCCAGGGCAACGACCTGCTGAGCGAAGCTCGCTCCACGGCGGGCAACTCCATCACCTCGCTCTCCAAGGCGCTCTCGGAAGGCAGCCTTGCGCTCACCAAGACGTCGGCCTCTGCGAACGCTGCCATCGGCAAGCTGACGGGCGCGGTCACATCTACGACCACCCGTATCGACAACTCGCTCGAGTCTCTTCAAGCGACGATCGACCACAATAAGGCCGTTATCGGGCACTTGGAGATTCTCGCCAATGACACGTCGACAGGTTCCGAGGAAATTGACGCGCGCATTGTATCGACCATCGATTTGCTTCGAGAGCAGAATGAAAAGCTTCAGAGCATCAAGGACGGTCTGTCCGCGCAGTCGAGCGCCATGGCGAATGACGCAGCGGCTGTTTCGGGTGCCAGTGACGCTATCAATAACGCAATTCATACCGGTGCGACCAACCTTGGCCAAGCCCAGACGGACTTGGGCCAAAACGCGCTGCCGAAGGCCTCGAGCGCGCTCGACTCTTTTGCTGCCGTTTCGGGCGACCTGACCGGTATCGTCTCGGGTATGACACCTACACTTGCAAATGCGCGCGGCACGTTGGCGCAGCTTAGCGCTACGCTCGGCCAGGCCAAGACCACGCTGTCCCAGACCGATTCCTCGCTTGCCAAGGTCCAGGACAAGCTTGCAACCGCCGCCAATGACATCGCGGCGCTGCAGACCTCCGAGTCCATGGGCGAGCTGGCCGATCTGATGGGCGTCGATGTCAATGACGTGGCAGATTTCATGGCGTCTCCGGTTGAGTTGACGTCCAAGTCAATCTATCCGGTCAAGAGCTTTGGCTCGGGCATCGCTCCCTTCTACACCAATCTGGCGCTTTGGGTGGGCGGCTATGTGCTCATCGCCATTTACAAGCTCGAGGTCGACCGTGAAGGTGTTGGCAGCTTTACGGCGCGCCAAGGCTACTTTGGCCGCTGGTTGCTCATGGTGATCCTGGGCGCATTGCAGGCCATCATCGTTACGGTGGGTGATCTGGTTATTGGCGTACAGTGCGTCAACCCGTTGCTGTTCGTGCTGGGCGGCATCGCCATCTCGTTCACCTACGTCAATATCATCTATGCGCTGTCCACCACGTTTAAGCATATCGGCAAGGCTATCGGCGTCATTCTCGTCATCGTGCAGATCCCGGGTTCGTCGGGCATGTACCCCATCGAGATGATGCCCGGCTTCTTCCAGTGGCTGCACCCGCTGCTGCCCTTTACCTACGGCATCAATCTGCTGCGCGAGACGGTCGGCGGCATGTATTCGTTCAACTACCTGTTTAACCTGTGCATTCTGGGCGTGTTCTTGATCGTGGCGCTCTTTATCGGCCTGCAGCTGCGTCCGCTGCTGCTCAACCTTAACCTGCTCTTTGATAAACAGCTCTCCACGACCGGTATGATGATTTGCGAGTCCAACGACCTGCCGCGCCAGCGCTACTCGCTGCGCACGGCCATGCGCGTCATGCTCGATTCCGATTCGTACCGTCGCGAACTGCTCGATCATGCGGTCGCCTTTGAACATCGCTACCCGTACTACATCAAGGGCGGTTTTGCCGCCGTGGTGGGCGTTCAGGTCCTGCTCTTTGTCCTGTCGACGGTTCTCGATATCGACAATAACGGCAAGATCATCCTGCTTGTCATTTGGATCATCTCGGTTATTGCCATCTGCGGCTGGCTTATCAATATCGAATATATCCGAGCGAGCCTCAATACCCAGATGCGCATCTCGGCGCTTTCGGATGAGGACCTGCGTCGCGAGATGCGCGAACACACGGCCGCCATTCCTGCCGCCCGCCACATGTTTGGCCTCAACGCCAGCGAGCGTGGTGCCAAGGGCGGCGATCAGTCCACGGGCCGCTTGCCGCATATCGGCTCGCACCATAAATCTCAGGGCAGCGACAGCACAGCCACAAATGATGGAGATACCACCGCGCTTGGCAAGCACTCCAAAGGAGGTGAGGCATAAATGAAGAACATCCTGCATCTGTTTAAGCGCGATGTCCAAAACGTGTCTCGCTCCGTGATCGGCTTGGTTGTCGTGATGGGTCTCATTATCGTACCGTGTCTGTACGCGTGGTTTAACATCGCCGGCAGCTGGGATCCGTACGGCAACACCGGCAATCTTAAGATCGCCGTGGTCAACACCGATGAGGGTTACGAGAGCGATTTGATCCCCGTCGAGGTTAACGTGGGCGAAAACGTGACCGCCACCCTACGCGGCAACGAGAGCTTCGATTGGGTTGTGCTCAACAATCGCGAAAAGGCTATCGAGGGCGTTAAGTCGGGCGCGTACTATGCTGCCGTCGTTATCCCCAAAACGTTTAGCGCTGACATGATGACGCTTTTCTCGACCGACGTGAAACACGCTGATATCGAGTTCTATGAGAACCAGAAAGCCAACGCCATCGCGCAGATCGTGACCGAGAAGGGTTCGAGCGCCGTTCAGAACCAGGTTAACGAATCTTTTACCAAGACCATTACGAGCATCGGTCTTAAGACGGTGTCCAGCCTGCTCGATTACATGAGCACCGACCAAGTCAGCAACTTTATCGCCAACCTGTCCTCGACGCTTGGCGATTCGGTCCAGGACCTGCAGGACGTTCAGGCCAGTGCAACGTCGCTTGCGGGCATTTTGAGCTCCACGGCCGATTCACTGACGTCGGCGGGCGGCATGCTCAAGCAGACGGGCACCGTTGATGAGTCGACGAAGCGGCTGATGGAGCACGCCAAGAGCGGCATCAATGATTCCAAGGAAGCGCTCAAGGCCGCCAACGATGCCGTTAACGCGGCGATTGACGGAAGCGCGGGTTCGTTCGACAACGTCTCCGCCGAGCTTGCGAAGGCATTCGACGCAGCGAATCGGCATGTTGACCTTACGGTATCTCAGCTCAACGAAGCCGCGGCGGCACTCAATACGCGTGCTGACGATATCGATGCGATGGCCGATCGGCTCCGCAACCTAGCCGACCAGGTGAGTGATGACAAGCTCAAAGACGGCCTCAAGTCCGCTGCGACGTCGCTGGGCAGAATTGCCGTGGAGTACCGCAACAACGCCAAGGACTTGACGGCCACCGCGAAGTCTCTCTCTGACAGCATGGCAGAGGTTAATAAGTCGCGTGCCGAGGTCGATCAGGCAATCGCGGATGCCAAGGCTGGTATCTCGGGCGCCAAGACTGACTACGACTCTACGTTTTCGGCCAAGGCAAAGGAGCTCAAGAAGACCGTCTCGGGCGTTTTGGATTCGCTGAACGGTATTTCGAACGATCTGGATAGTGCTGTTGCTGGCCTGACCGACGCATCCGGTTCGCTGGCAAAGGGCCTCTCCAAGGCTGCAAAGCTGGTCAACAAGGCTTCCGATCAGCTGGGCGAGGCGTCGGACAAGATCAGTGCGTTTAAGGACGAGCTCGACGGCGCCTTGATGTCGGATGACCTCGCTACGATCAAGACGATGATCGGCAATGATCCCGAGGGTCTGGCCGTGTCGCTTTCCGGCCCCGTCGCGCTCGATCGCAAGCCGGTCTATCCGATCCGCAACTACGGTTCGGCCATGGCACCGTTCTACACGATTCTGTCGCTCTGGGTGGGCTCGATTGTGCTGGCGGCCATGATGAAGGTCTCGGTTGACGATGAGCTTATCAACGAGCTCATCCCCGTGCGCCTGCACGAGATCTACCTGGGCCGCTACCTGTTCTTTGGCGGTCTGGCCCTGCTGCAGGCAACGCTCGTGTGTGCGGGCGACATCCTGTTCTTTGGCATCCAGTGCGACGACCCGCTGCAGTTTGTGCTGGCGGGCTGGGTCGCGAGTCTCGTGTTCTCCAATATCGTCTACACGCTTACGGTTTCGTTTGGCGATATCGGCAAGGCGCTCGCCGTCGTGCTGCTGGTCATGCAGGTCGGCGGTTCGGGCGGCACGTTCCCCATCGAGATGACCGGCCCCGTGTTCCAGGCGATCTATCCGTTCCTGCCGTTCACCCACGGCATCAACGCCATGCATGCCGCCATGGCCGGTGCGTACCACATGGAGTACTGGATTGAGCTAGGCATTCTGGCGAGCTATCTGATTCCGTCGCTGGCACTGGGCGTCGTCTTCCGCCGCCCGGTCATCAAAGCCAACGACTGGATCATCGAAAAACTGGAATCGACAAAGCTAATTTAGTGCGGCAACGTTAACGCTGATGTAGCACTAATGCCAGCGAGCGAGCCGCATTTGCGCCAAGGTGACGTGAAATGAAAGGGCGCTGACCTTCTGGTCGCGCCCTTGAAATTGAACGTCAGATTGGCGTGAATGCGGCTCGTGTAGCGTCGGCCGGTCCGCCGTTCGGTAGAACGGCGGAACAAAACGCTTTAGTGGGCTGGATTGCGTGGGTTGCTTGGTTGTTGCTACAGTAGCGGGGCGTGCCGGGGGTCCGGTGCGCCTCGTTTTTATTTGACCATGAGGCGGCACGCAGCCATACGCGTGCGGACACCACGCCCAGTTTGAGTGTGAGGATGTTCCATGGCCCAATACGCTGCCAACGAAATCGAAAACATGCCCGATAGCCCTGTCGCACGGGAGGACCTGGGCGCCGGCGGCACCTCCCGCGGCGCCGGCGCGCGTTCCCCGTTCTTCTGGAAGGTCTTGCTGCTATCGGTGGCGGTCATCTGGGGCTATTCCTTTACCACCATGAAAGATGCGCTCGACACCATTCCGGTGTTCGAACTGCTCTATATTCGTTTTCTTCCGGCTTCGCTGGTTATGTTCGCCATCTTCCACAAGCGAATCATCGCGCACCTCAACGCCCGCAACCTGATCGTCGGACTTGGCATGGGCACACTTATGTGGGCCGCCTACGCCCTGCAGACGGTCGGTCTGGCTCAGACCACGGCGGGCAAGAACGCGTTTTTGACGGGTACGTACTGCATCCTCGTGCCCTTTGCGAGCTATTTCCTGAGCGGCGAAAAGCTCACGCGTTACAACTTGGGTGCCGCATTGCTCTGTCTGGCGGGCATTGGCCTGGTGGCGCTCGATAGCGTCGAGTTCAACATCGGTGATGCCATTACGCTGGGCGGCGCGGTCTTCTTTGCCATCCAGATGTCGGTGACCGCCAAGTACGGCCGCAAGATGGACATCAACGTCATCACGTTTTGGATGTTTGTGGGCAATGGTGTCTTGAGCCTTATCTCGTCGCTGCTATTCGAGACCCAAGCGCCGCTGTCCGTTTGGACGCCGAGCTTTATCAGTGTGATGGCGTTTCTCTCGGTGGGCTGCACATGTGTGGCTCTGCTCATCCAAAACGTCGGCCTGGCGCATGTCCCGGCCTCGACGGGCTCGCTGCTCCTTTCGATGGAGTCGCCTTCGGGTGTGCTGTTCTCGGTGCTGCTGATGGGGGAGGCGCTCACCTCGCGCCTGCTCGCCGGCTTCGCGCTCATCTTTCTTTCGATTATCTTGAGCGAGACGCATTTCGATTTTTTGCGTCGAAAACCGCGCCCGCAATTGTAAACAATTTGTTGCGCCGCCTCCCGGGGCGGCATTTTTTATGCGTCGCCCTTAAAGTAGTACCTTGCACTTTACGCTATCAAAGTGCTTGCTGCAAAAACGTTACTGGAGGGCATCTATGGCACCAGCACTGTCCGATCTTCAACCGCAACCAGCGCCCAAGGCCACCGCGGCGGCGCAAGCCGCCATTGGCGACAGTCTGGTCAAAGAGGCTCAAACTTTTGCCGATGAGCTTGCCGCATGGCGTCACGATCTGCATCGGACGCCCGAACTTGGTAACGACCTCCCGCAGACCTCTGCGTATATCCAAGCGCGCCTGGCCGAGATGGACATCCCGTTTGCCACGCTCGTCGATGGTTCCTGTGTTGTGGGCCTTGTCGGTGCCGGTGCCACCGCGGCCCAGGGCAATGGCGTCTGCACGGACGAACAGGCCGGTACGGTCGTTATGCTTCGTGGCGACATGGACGCCCTGCCCGTTGCCGAGGAATCCGGCGAGCCCTTTGCATCCACCAACGGCTGCATGCACGCTTGCGGTCACGATATGCACGCGACGGCGCTGCTTGGTGCGGCTCGTATGCTCAAAGCGCGCGAGGCAGAGCTTGTTGATGCCAACGCTACGGTTAAGTTGCTGTTCCAGCCGGGCGAGGAGACCTTTGAGGGAGCACGCGCTGCCATCGCCGACGGTTTGCTCGAGAACCCGCGCCCTCAGGCGGCCTTTGCCATGCATGTCAACAGCCAGTCGCCGCTTGGTCTGGTGCTCTACGGCAGCCCGGCGCTTTCGGGCGTGTACGGTTTTCGCATCACGCTTCAGGGCAAGGGCGGCCATGGCTCGAGCCCCGAGATCTGCATCGACCCCATCGCGGCCGGCGTCCATGTGCACCTGGCGCTCCAGGAGCTTATCGCTCGCGAAGTGCCGGCGGCCAAGGAGGTCGCACTGACCGTGGGTAAGTTTGCCGGTGGTCAAGCGGCCAACGTCATCCCAGATACCTGCGTGCTCGAAGGCACGCTGCGCGGCTTTGACGTTGAGCTCATGGAGCACCTCAAGGAGCGTATCGCCGAGGTCGTCAACGGCGTGGCCGCAACGTATCGCACGTCGGCCACCATCGAGACGCTCTCGGATGTTCCCCCGCTCGTGCTCGATGACGACGTGACCCAGGCTTCGCTTGGCTACGTGGGTGCGACGCTGCCCAAGGCCGCCTTCTTGCCGCTGTTCCATGCCATGGCGAGCGAGGACTTTGCGCTTATCTCGAGTGAGATACCGAGCGCATACTTTACGATCGGCGCGGCTGTGACCGATACGGACGAACACTTTGCCCAGCATCATCCCAAGGCGCGCTTTAGCGATGCCGAGCTGCCACTTGGTGCCGCGGCTTACACGGCGGTCGCTTTGGGCTATATCGCCGACCACCGGTAGTACCCAACCTTGCCTTTCAAGCCTGCGGGCATGGCCATAAGGCCTATGCCCTTGTCTTTCAAGGCAATCTTGGGCACTACCGGCGCCTGGCTTTGTCATCATGGCCACGTGTTACACGATTTTCGTTAACTGCATGAGCCTGTTTCAGCCGCTCGTCGTCAGCGACCTGGGCATCACGCTTGCGCAGTACAACATCTCCAACGCCATCTCCACCGTGGTGAGCGTTATCGGCTCACTTGTGATCGGTCATGTTGCCGATAAAGTAAGCGGTCGCGTTTTGGGCTCCCTCACTGTAATCGCCACCTCTGCCGTTCTTGCCGGCATGAGCTTTGTCGGTGAGCTATGGCAGGTCTACGTGCTCTTTTCTGTTCGCTCCGTTCTGTCTGTGGCTGCCCTGGAAGCCGAATGGATGCTCGTACCATCATTCGGTTTCCAAGGCGGCCACGGGCCTACGAAATGATCCGTTTTCCTCCGTCCCCAGCAGATCATGTGACCCGAAGGGGACGGAGGAAAAGGGATCACAAATAGCGGCGGCGCATCTGGCCGAACGAGTCCCCATACCCTCGTTCGGTCAGACGCGCCGCCGCGTTGCTGCTTTGTGCCGTATAATGTCCACTACCTATGACGCGATACAAAAGAAAGGTGTTTGCCCATGCAGGCACAGAAGGCGGAGGGAACCCGCGACCTTATCGGCGCCGAGATGCGCGCCTGGCAAAAGATGCAGCAGATTGCGGCCAGCGTATTCGAGCCGTTTGGCTTTAAGCCCATCGAGACGCCCGCGATCGAGCAGGTGGACGTCTTTGTCCACGGCATCGGCCAGTCG
The DNA here is from genome assembly GCA_900541195.1 of uncultured Collinsella sp. Classification (GTDB taxonomy): domain Bacteria; phylum Actinomycetota; class Coriobacteriia; order Coriobacteriales; family Coriobacteriaceae; genus Collinsella. Next base: position 16,341 of record UQIY01000002.1, read on the forward strand.
ACCGACGTCGTGCGCAAGGAGATGTTCCGCGTGTTTAGCGGCGCCAACCTGGAGCGCGTCTTTACCGAAGGCACCGATACCAAGCTCAAGCCTAAGCAGCGTCTGGCCCTTCGTCCCGAGGGCACGGCCGGTGTGGTGCGCGCCGTCGTGGAGAACAACCTGGTGCCCCAGGGCTCCACGCCGTTTAAGGCTTACTACGCCGAGGCCATGTTCCGCGGCGAGCGTCCCCAGAAGGGCCGCCTGCGCCAGTTCCATCAGGTGGGCATCGAGTGGCTCGGCGCTCCCGATCCGGCGGCAGACGCCGAGTGCATCATCATGCTCATGGAGTTCTACAAGCGTCTGGGCTTCGATCTTTCCAAGCTCCGTCTGCTCATTAACTCGATGGGCGATCCCCAGTGCCGTCCGGCCTATCGCGAGCAGGTTAAGCAGTTCATTCTCGACCACGCCGACGAGATGTGCGACGAGTGCCGCGAGCGCGCCGAGCTTAACCCGCTGCGCGCCTTCGACTGCAAGAACGACCATTGCCGCGAGATCATGGCCGAGGCTCCGCTGATGGGTGACAACCTGTGCGACGAGTGCCGCGAACACTACGAGCAGGTCAAGCGCTATCTGGATGCCGCCGGTATCGAGTATGTCGAGGATCCCACCTTGGTGCGCGGCCTGGACTACTACACCCGTACCGTCTTTGAGGTCGAGGCCCCTGGCGCCGGCGTCGGCTCCATCGGCGGCGGCGGCCGCTACGACGGCCTGGTCGAGCTCGAGGGCGGCAAGCCTACGGCCGGCGTCGGCTTCGCCGTCGGTTTTGAGCGCGCCCTGCTGGCCCTACAGGCCTTTGGCGGCGACCTGGGTGCCGATGAGGCCCCGTGCGTCTACGTCGCCAACGCCGGCAAGGAGTTGCGCCAGAACGTCTTCGCCATTACGCAGGAGCTTCGCGCTGCAGGTATCGTGACCGAGGCCGACTACCAGGGCCGTTCGCTCAAGGCTCAGTTTAAGCAGGCCGACAAGGTGGGCGCCAAGCTCATCCTGGTCTTGGGTGGCGACGAGCTTGCCGCCGGCAAGGTCAAGGTGCGCGACATGCAAAGCCATGACGAGGTTCTCGTCGATCTGGCCAATGTGGTCGAGGCGGTTCGCGAGCGCCTGTAGCGCATCTTTTTGAGCTGCGGGCCTGCTAACGTGCCCTGCTCATGGAGAGCGATTGTTACGGGGGTGTTTCGCTTTTATGCGGAATGCCCCCGTTTACGTATGCCGCCCACCGAGAAATACGACCATTTGGGGCAAAAACCCTTGCAATGCAGAAAATACTTTTGTGTGGTAAAGCGCAATCAGTGTCGAAAGGATTTCTCAAGCGCCTATAATGAATACCGCATGTTACGTGCATAGAAAGAGGAATGGGAGGAAACGTGGCTGAGAACCTAAGCAACCAGTCTGTACCCGAAGCCGCGGCGCGCGTCGCTGCCGTGGTCAACCGCCTCGTTAACCGAATCGGCTCGAATGCCGAGTCCAGGGAGCGTCTCGCCGAGATCGAGATCCCCGAGGAGCTGCGCGATAATCTGGCGCTGTTCCTGCGCCTGGAGCGTCGTGTGCTTAGCGAGTATGATCCTGAGATCGCGGACCTGTTCGACAAGATCCTGTTGGCCGAGATTGTGGCCAATGCCGGCAACCCCGGTACCCGCGCTGCCGACGAAGTCGTCGACGAGCAGGGCGTGCCCACCGCCGACGAGCCCACTGCCGTGGCATTTCGTGAGGTCGTCGATCTGATCGACAGCCTGCCGCTCGATAAGCAGCAGGTCATTGTCCGCGCCTTTACGAGCTTCTTCCATTTGGCAAACCTGTCGGAGGAGAACTACCGTGTGGCGCAGCTGCGCGAGCGCGAGGCCGGTGCGTCGACCGATACCGAGGTCGATCCCGCCAACGAGCTCACCGTCGCCTATCACCAGCTGGTGAATGAGCTGGGCGTCGAGGGCGCCAACGAGCTGCTCGGCAAGCTTGAGTTCCATCCCGTCTTTACCGCGCATCCCACCGAGGCCCGTCGCAAGGCCGTCGAGGGCAAGATTCGCCGTATCTCCAACCTGCTGGAGGAGCGTCCGCGTCTGGGCGGCTCCGACCTGGTGGAGAACGAGCGCCATATGCTGCAAGAGATCGACGCCCTGGTACGCACGAGCCCCATCGCGTTAAAGAAGCCCACGCCGGTCGAGGAAGCCGATACCATCATCGACATCTTCGATAACACGCTGTTCGACGTTATCCCCGTCATCTACCGGCGTTTTGACGACTGGGTGCTGGGCGACAAGGCCGGCACCGTGCCGCCGCTGTGCCCGGCGTTCTTCCACCCCGGCAGCTGGATCGGTTCCGACCGTGACGGCAACCCTAACGTTACCGCCAAGGTGAGCCGCGAGGTCGCCGCCAAGTACTTCACCCACATGGTGCTCAAACTCGAGGACAAATGCCGCCGCATCGGCCGTAACCTCACGCTCGAGGCCACCTACAGCAAGCCTTCTGCCGAGCTCATTAACCTGTGGAACCATCAGGTCGAGATGAGCCCTCGGTACACGGCCCGCGCCGAGCTGATCTCCGAGCACGAGCCGCATCGCGCCGTCATGCTCGTCATGGCCGACCGTCTGAACGCCACCGTGCGTCGCATCACCGACACCATGTACCACAGCGCCGATGAGTTCCTGGACGACCTGCGCGTCGTCCAGCGTTCGCTGGCCGCCTGCGGTGCCGTCCGTGCTGCCTACGGCCCGGTCCAGACCATCATCTGGCAGGTCGAGTCCTTCGGCTTCCATATGGTCGAGATGGAGTTCCGTCAGCATTCCGTGGTGCATGCCCGCGCCCTCAAGGATATCCACGAGAACGGTATCCATGGCGACCTGCAGCCCATGACGCGTGAGGTCATCGATACCTTCCGCGCTATCGGCTCCATCCAAAAGCGCTACGGCAAGAAGATGGCGCACCGCTACATCATCTCGTTTACCAAGAGCGCTCAGCACGTGGCTGACGTCTTTGAGCTGGCCCACCTGTCCTTCGCGCACGAGGAGGACGTTCCCGAGCTCGACGTGATCCCGCTGTTCGAGCAGCTCGAGGACCTCGAGGGCTGCGTCGATGTGCTCGACCAGATGCTTACGTTGCCCGTGGTGCAAAAGCGCCTTGCCCAGACCAACCGCCGCATGGAGGTCATGCTGGGCTACTCCGACTCCTCCAAGGATGCCGGTCCTACCACGGCCATGCTCGCGCTGCACTCCGCGCAGGAGCGCATCGCCAAGTGGGCCGAGAAGAACGATATCGACCTGGTGCTCATGCACGGTCGCGGCGGCGCCGTGGGCCGTGGCGGCGGCCCGGCCAACAAGGCCGTGCTGGCGCAGCCCAAGGGTTCGGTCAACTGCTTCTTTAAGCTCACCGAGCAGGGCGAGGTCATCTTTGCCCGTTACGGCAACCGCACGCTGGCTCAGCGCCATGTTGAGTCCGTTGCCGCCGCAACGCTTTTGCAGTCGGCCCCGAGCGTCGAGAAGACCAACGCCGAGACCACGCAGAAGTTCTGGGATATGGCCGAGAAGCTTAACACCGCAAGCCACGAGCGCTATCTGGACCTGCTGAACACCGAGGACTTTACACCGTGGTTCTCGACCGTGACGCCGCTGACCGAGGTCGGCTTGCTGCCGATTGGCTCGCGTCCCGCCAAGCGCGGCTTGGGCGCCAAGTCCCTCGACGACCTGCGTACCATTCCGTGGATCTTCAGCTGGAGCCAGGCGCGCATCAATCTGGCCGCTTGGTACGGCCTGGGTACCGCCTGCGAGCAGTTTGGCGATCTGGACCAGCTTAAGGCTGCCTACCAGGAGTGGCCGTTCTTCCGCACCTTTATCGACAACATCGAGATGTCGATCGCCAAGACCGACCAGCGCATCGCCAAGATGTATCTGCACCTGGGCGATCGCCAGGATCTGTCCGAGAAGGTCTTCACCGAGATGCAGCTCACGCGTAAGTGGGTCCTTGCCATCGTCGGTGACGAATGGCCGTTGCAGCGCCTCCGCGTGCTCGGCTGCGCCGTCCGCGTCCGTAACCCCTATGTCGACGCTCTGTCCATCGCCCAGGTCCGCGCCCTCCGCGAGGTGCGTATGAACCAGGACGAGATGGCTGAGGAGAAGAAGGCCGAGTACATGAGCCTGATTCTTTCGACTGTGACCGGCGTCTCGGCAGGATTGCAAAACACGGGGTAATCGATAGCCCTGTGGCTCTCACCGGGACCCGATGGGTTTCCCTCTGAATGCGTCCTCGCACTTGAAGCCCCCTTATCCTGCTCCTTTGGAGCTGCGGATAAGGGGGCTTCGTGCTGCGGAGTGCATTCAGAGGGAAACCCGTCGGGTCCCTTCGTCCTCGATCTTCAGGGATTAAAGCTGAGGAGAAGAATGATGCATTGGGCGCTTCGCACCTTACAGCTGTGACGGCCGCGGTCCCGTTTGGGGTCGCGGCCGTTTTGTTGTGGGTCAAATATGAACGTTGTGTTAATGAGTCGGTGGACGGTGGTGTTTTTCGGTGAGCGGCGTATCCTTCCAACGGTTAATCTAGTGTGTCAGTTGAAAGGAAGAGGGCGCTCGTCATTGTTTGAATGTGAACTGCCGTTTGACCACAAGACGTTGCATCTGGAGCTCGAGGATAAGAACTTCGCGGGTGTGATGGAAGGTCATCAAAACGAGTTTAAGACTACAAAATCGCAGGAAGAGCTGGTAGAGGAGTCGCTTGCCAACCCTTATGGCTCGCCTTCGCTCGAGGAGCTTTGTGCTGGCAAGAAGGTATTGTTATCATTAGCTCCGACCATACGCGTCCCGTTCCCTCGCGTGTGACGATGCCTATTCTGCTGCATCACATTCATTCTGCTGCGCCCGAGGCTCGCGTGCGTATTTTGGTTGCTACGGGTATGCACCGTCCGTCGACGCACGAGGAGCTCGTCAACAAGTATGGCGAGGAGATCGTTGCCAACGAGGAAATCGTTATGCACGTCGCGACTGACGACAGCATGATGAAAAAGGTCGGCACCCTGCCTTCTGGTGGCGAGTGCATCATCAACAAGATTGCCGCCGATTGCGATCTGCTGCTTGCCGAGGGCTTCATTGAGCCGCACTTCTTTGCCGGTTTCTCTGGCAGCCGTAAGTCCGTCCTTCCCGGTATCGCCAGCTACAAGACCATCATGTACAACCACAACGGCCAGTTTGTGAACGATTCCCACTCGCGTGCCGGCAATCTGTGCCACAACCACGTGAGCGAGGACATGTTCGCCGCTGCCGAGATGGCTCACCTTGCCTTTGTGCTTAACGTGGTGCTCAACGGCAAGCACGAGGTCATCGGCTCCTTTGCCGGCGACATCCACAAGGCGCACGAGGCTGGCTGCGAGTTCGTGAAGAGCCTTGCCGGCGTTGAGCCCGTCGAGTGCGAGATTGCCGTCACCACCAACGGCGGCTACCCGCTCGACCAGAACATCTACCAGGCCGTGAAGGGCATGTGCTCTGCCGAGGCCACGCTTCCCGAGGGTGGCGTGATCATCGATGTCGCCGGTTGTGCCGACGGTCACGGCGGCGAGGGCTTCTATCACAACATCGCCGACAACGATCCGGCAGAGTTTGAGCGCGCCTGCATCGACCGTCCTAAGGACGAGACCCTGCCCGACCAGTGGACGAGCCAGATTTTCGCCCGCATCCTGGCGCATCACCCTGTGATCATGGTCACCGACCTGTGCGATCACCAGATGATCAAGGATATGCACATGACGCCGGTCAACACCCTCGAGGAGGCGCTCAAGCTCGCCTTTGAGATGAAGGGTGCTGACGCCAAGGTGGCCGTCATTCCCGATGGCCTGGGCGTTGTTGTCGCGCAGCACTAGTGCGCGGCCCAAAAGAATCGTTTATAACCGACAAGAAAGATAAGGTTTTATGCTTACCAAACTCCTCTGCGAATTCGGCGCAACGACCCTCATGATCATTTTTGGCGTGGGCGTGCACTGCGATACCGTGCTCAAGGGCACCAAGTATCAGGGCTCCGGCCATATGTTTGCCATCACCACTTGGTCTTTTGGCATCTCGGTCTGCCTGTTTGTCTTTGGCGGCGCCGTGTGCATGAACCCGGCTATGGTGCTCGCCCAGTGCATCGTAGGCCTGGTGCCGTGGAGCAGCTGCATCCCCTTCATGATTGCCGATATGCTCGGCGGCTTTGTGGGCGCCGTAATCGCTTGGCTTATGTATGCCGATGAGTTCAAGGCTTCCGATGGCGTCGTCGATCCCATTGCCCAGCGCAACATCTTCTCGACCAACCCCACCACCGAGGGCACCAACTATGCCCGTAACTTCTTCTGCGAGGCTATCTGCACCTTCGTGTTCATCAGCGCCATCCTTGCTGCCGCTAGCCGCGCCGGCGAGAACGTTTTGATGCTCGCTATCTGCGTCGGTCTGATCGTTTGGGCTGTTGGCATGGGCATGGGTGGCATTACCGGCTTCGCCATGAACCAGGCTCGTGACCTTGGTCCTCGCATGGCCTATCAGGTGCTGCTGATCAAGAACAAGGCTGACAACAACTGGAAGTACGGCCTGCTTGTTCCTGGCATCGCTCCGTTTGTCGGCGCCGCTCTGGCTGCGCTGTTTGTGCACGGTTTCTTGGGTATGTTCTAGTCCAAGGCTACATAGTTGTCCGCTGGCCGCATGGGGTAACTTCCCAGCGCGTCCTCGGACATGCAAAAAGGCTCGCTGCGCACTTCGTGCGGCGAGCCTTTTTGCGTCCTGCGGAATGCGCTGGGAAGTTACCCCATGCGGCCAGCTGCGGGATCTTGGTCGCGTTGGAACAAGTAACCCAACATATATATCTGAATTTGGATGGGAGGGGCTTGTTGCTGGTGGGGGCGTTGAGGCGCGAGTGACACTTTGGGGTGCGCGGAGCCCTGGGTTGGGTCGATGATTTGGGATGAGCTTCTTACTTAGGTGAAGAGGGGCTTTATGGCTGAGAGGTAGTCTTTGGCTACGTCGGCTTTATCTGCTTGGAAATTGTGCCAGGCCCACCATTGGACCATTCCTACAAAGCTTGAAGCTATGTGGTGTAGTAGGAAGCTTCGGTCCATGGTGCCGGCGGGGCCTGAGGGGTCGACGGGCACGGTTTCGGCTGCTCGTGACATGATGGTCTTGCGTAAGCAGTCGGCGAAGACGCGTGAGCCGGCGCCGGCTACCAGTGCCCGTACACCCTGCCGACGATTCCAGAGGTTGTTGAGGATATGCTCGACCTGTACGAGTGGGTCATCGAGGGGCGTACCGTCATCGTCGAGGGCATGGGTGCAGATATCGCGCACGAGCTCAGCGAGCAGGTCATCTTTGCTCTTGAAGAGCCCGTAGAACGTGGCCCGACCTACGTGGGCACGAGCGATGATGTCGCCGACGGTGATCTTGCCGTAGTCTTTCTCGCACAGGAGCTCGGAGAACGCCGTAACGATGGCAGCGCGGCTTTTTGCCTTGCGGGCATCCATGGCTATGCGTCCGCGTGAACGAGCAGGCAGCGGAGCGTACCGGAGCAACCTTCGTAGGGGCGTTTGCCGGCGCCGTAGCCGACGGCTTCGATGCGGTAGCGTGAGGGCAGTTGGTCGGACGTGCGCAGCGCGGTGACGATGGCGGCGCCCGTCGGCGTCACGAGCTCGCCGGCGACCGGTGCAGGCGTGAGGGCGATATTGCCTGCCTGGCACAGGTTGACAACAGCGGGGACGGGAATGGGCATGAGGCCGTGGGCGCAGCGGATGGTTCCGTGGCCCTCGGAGAGCGACTCGACCACGATATCCTCAATACCCAGGTCGTCGAGGCAGATGGCGACAGAACAGACGTCGACGATGGAGTCGACGGCGCCCACCTCGTGAAACAGGACGGTGTCGGGCGTTTTGCCGTGAGCCTTGGCCTCGGCAGCAGCGAGTACGGAAAAAATGGCGAGGGCACGACGCTTGGCGCCATCGCATAGCTGCGAGCCATCGATGATGGCGGTGACGTCGGCTAGCGAGCGGTGATGATGGTGGTGGGTGTGGTGATGATCCTCGTGCTCATGGGCGTGGCCCTCATGGTCATGCTCGTGGCAGTGCTCGTGTTCGTGCTCGCTATGATCATGATGGTGGTGCTCATGCTCGTGCGTGTGCTCGGCAGCTGCTTCGTTGCCGTAGAGCCAGGCCATGTCGTGGTCGTGGTTCTCGAGCCCCTCTGCAAGCTGGACGTCGAAATCGCAGGCGTCGATGCCATGCTTGTTTACGCGCGTCACGGCGATCGAAAAGCCGTCGACCGGCAGCGTGGCGAGCTGTTCGCGTAGGTGCTCCTCGCTGGCGCCCAGGTCGAGCAGGGCCGCGACGGTCATATCGCCGCTGATGCCCGAGGTGCCATCGATGATAAGCGTGTGCTGATGGTTAGACATGGAATGCTCCTTAACGGGCGCGGGGTGTGCCGGCGCTCAGATGATTGATAAGACTTGCCTGGTATGCGGCACCAAAGCCATTGTCGATATTGACGACCGAAACGCCGCTGGCGCAGGAGTTGAGCATGGCGAGCAGCGCGGCTACGCCACCAAAGCTCGCACCGTAGCCCACGCTGGTGGGAACGGCAATGACCGGACAGCTCACCAGGCCGCCGACAACGCTCGCCAGCGCGCCTTCCATGCCGGCGATGGCGATGACCACCTGTGCCTGGGCAAGCTCCTCGGCATGCGCGAGCAGACGGTGCAGGCCGGCGACACCTACGTCGTAGAGGCGATCGACCTCGTTGCCATAGAACTCGGCCGTCACTGCCGCCTCTTCGGCGACGGGCAGGTCGCTCGTGCCGGCGCAGGCGACGACGATGCGTCCGTTGCCGGTGGGGGAGGGCTTGCCTCCCACGAGGGCGAGCTGTGCGTCCGGGGCATATCCCAGGTCGATGCCGTTGTCGAGGAGCTCCGAGGTGCGGGCTGCCTTTTCGGCGTCCAGGCGCGTGACCAGGATGCGCTCCTGGCCGGCATCGCGCAGTGCTTCGATAATGGCGGCAACCTGCTCGGCGGTTTTACCGGCGCCGTAGACAACCTCGCCGGCTCCCTGGCGCACCCCGCGCGAAAGATCGAGCTGTGCAAAACCCAGGTCGGCGGTTGGCGCCGTCTGGATGCGCGTGAGGGCGTCTGCCGGGGCGACTGCTCCGCCGGCAACATCGCTCAGCAACTGCTCAAGATCTCGCTTATCCATATATGTTCCCTTCGACGGCGCAAAGTCTAGCACTCAAAGGGTATGTTTCCGAACACTAAGACAAAATTGTTCGGAAACTATAGGACAGACTGATTCAATTGTTAGACGGATCGGCTAGTCGCGCAGGATGATGTCCATGGCGAGCATCAGGTTGCGCTCGTCGATGGCAAACGGGGCGGCCTCGCGCGTCTTGGGCTTGGCGCAAAACGCGATGCCCGTGCCCGCGGCCTGAATCATGGGGATGTCGTTGGCGCCGTCGCCGATCGCGACGGTGTGGGCCATGTCGACACCGCACTCAACCGCCCAATCCAGCAGCTGGATGAGCTTGGACTCCTTGGTCACGATGTCTGCCGCCAGCTTACCGGTGAGCTTGCCGTCCACGACCTCCAGGCGGTTAGCGAGGCAAAAGTCGATGCCCGCGGCGGCCACGATCTTGTCGGCGACCTCGTGAAAGCCGCCGCTTACCACGCCGACCTTCCAGCCCTTGCTGTGTGCCAAGCGCACAAGCTCCAGCGCGCCGGGGGTAAACGTCACGCGCTCAAAGGTGCGCTCGAATACGCTCTCATCCAAGCCGGCAAGCAGCCCCACGCGTTCCTCGAGCGCCTGCTTAAAGTCGAGCTCGCCGCGCATGGCGCGCTCGGTGATCTGCGCTACCTGCTCGCCCACGCCGGCCTCCTCGCCCAACAGGTCGATGACCTCCTGGTTGATGAGCGTGGAGTCGATATCCATAACGATGAGGCGTGCGGTCATGACGGGCCTTTCCGAGTGCGGTTGTATTGGGGCACATTGTCGCACGCCGCGCGCTTGGGCGACGGCCAGGCCGCGTCAATTGTTTCGTCTCCGTCAAGTCTTTGGGCAAGAGCTACTTTTTCGCGGCACATCGACGCGGGTGCGATAAGATAGAACGCCATGCCCGGCTGCGCGGTTTACGCAGGCTGGGCAAATCTGTACGACGCCGCCCGGAACGACACGGGGCGGCACAGATCCATAAAGGAGGATCACTGGTATGAGCCAGACCCGTCCCATCGATGAGCATTCCATGCACACCCGTACCTGCGGCGAGCTTCGCTTCGAGAACGTGGGCGAAGAGGTCACCCTCACCGGTTGGGTGAGCCGTCGCCGCGACCACGGCGGCCTTATCTTCTGTGACCTTCGCGACCGCGAGGGCATCACGCAGCTCACCTTCGACCCCGAGCACTCCGACGGCGATGCCTTTAAGATCGCCGAGACCATGCGTCCCGAGTGGCCCATCAAGATCCACGGCGTCGTGCGCGCTCGTGGCGAGGAGACCACCAACACCAAGCTCGCGACCGGCGAGATCGAGGTCCTGACCGACCACGCCGAGGTACTCAATACGTCCGTCACCCCGCCGTTCCAGATCGAGGACGGCATCGAGACCAGCGAGGACACCCGCCTGCGCTATCGCTATCTGGACCTCCGTCGTCCCGAAATGATGGCCAACCTCAAGCTGCGCTCCGACTTCACCTTTGCCATTCGCGAGGCGCTGCACAACCGTGAGTTCATGGAGGTTGAGACGCCCTCCCTGTTCAAGTCCACGCCCGAGGGCGCCCGCGACTTCATCGTCCCCAGCCGCATCCAGCCGGGTAACTTCTACGCCCTGCCGCAGTCCCCGCAGCTCCTGAAGCAGCTGCTCATGGTCGGTGGTGTCGAGCGCTACTACCAGGTTGCCAAGTGCTTCCGCGACGAGGACCTGCGTGCCGACCGCCAGCCCGAGTTCACTCAGGTCGATATCGAGATGTCCTTCGTGGACCAGAACGATGTCATGAGCGCGCTCGAAGAGGTTCTTGCCGATGCTTTCGGTCGCATGGGCGTCGAGATGCCCACGCCGCTGCGCCGCATGAACTACTGGGATGCCATGGACACCTATGGCTCCGACAAGCCCGATACCCGCTATGGCATGCACCTGGTCGACCTGACCGACATCTTTGCCAACTCCAAGTTCAAGGTCTTTGCGACTGCCGCGAACGAGGAGGGCTCTGTCGTCAAGGCCATCAACGCCAAGGGCGCCGGTGCCTGGGCACGTGCCAAGATCGATAAGCTCGCCGGCGTGGCCTCCACGTTTGGCGCCAAGGGCCTGGCCTGGATCGCCTTCCGCGAGGACGGCTCCATCAACAGCCCCATCGTCAAGTTCTTCTCGGACGAGGAGATGGCTGCTCTGCGCGAGCGCATGGACGTCGAGCCTGGCGACCTCGTGATGTTCGCCGCCGGCCCGCGCCTGCTCTCTGACGAGATCCTGGGCGGCATGCGTTCCCACATGGCCAACGCACTCGAGATCAAGCGTGAGGGCCACGACTTCCTGTGGGTCGTCAACTTCCCGCTGTTCCACTGGGATGAGGACCGCAAGGCCTACGCTGCCGAGCATCAGCCCTTCACGCTGCCGACCGAGACCGACATCGCCAAGATCGAGGCCGACCCGCTGGCGGCCGGTTCTTGCACCTACGACTTTGTCATGGACGGCTTTGAGGCCGGCGGTGGCGGTATGCGTATCCACAACGCCGAGATGCAGATGTCCATGCTCAAGCTCCTGGGCTTTACCGAGGAGCGCGCCGAGTCGCAGTTCGGCTTCCTCATGGAGGCCCTCAAGTTTGGTGCGCCCCCGATGGGCGGTTTCGCTCTGGGCCTGGACCGCGTGTGCATGCTGCTCACCGGTTCCGACTCCATCCGCGACGTCATGGCGTTCCCCAAGACGGCCAGCGGCTCCGACCTCATGTCGGGCGCCCCGAGTGCCGTTAGTGGCGCCCAGCTCAAGGACGTCAGCCTGCGCCTGATGTAGGCGAGTGGCTACATATTGCCCGCAACGAGGGAAGGACGCGTGCCTTCCCTCGTTTTTTGTGAGACGGGGGTGCGCCGGTAACGTACAATAACTACCACGTGGCTGGGTTTGCCGGCCGAATGTGCGATGTCGTGGGAGGGGACATGGTCGAGTTTACAAAGACGATTAAAGATCCGTTGGGATTACATGCCCGCCCGGTTGCGCTGCTCTATGACATCATTGCCAAGCATCGTAGCGACGTGTCAGTCAGCATCGGCGATCGCCACACGGATGGCCGCGATGTCATGGGACTCATGGCCCTCTATGGTGAGTGCGGCGAGAGCGTCGTCTTTCGTGTTTCGGGCGTAGACGAGGCTTCCTGCGTTACGTCGATCAGAAACCTCTCGCTCTAAGCATGACGGGGCGCGGCAAAGGACAGCTCTTTGCCGCGCCTTTTTGTTTTGTTTCGTATAGGAAACTTTTTCGAAATCTGAATGGGGACCCTTTCCAAAAAGTTAACCACGTGTTAGTTTACTAAAGCGAACATAGACGTGGTTAACTTTTATCGCGTCGATGTTGAGGACGAACTGACGTTAGGAGCAACTCATGTCTTGCGGACCGCAGATGCCGGCCATGCCGCTTTCGATGGTAAAAGCGGGCGAAACCGTGCGCGTGTCGCGTGTAAAGGGCAATGAGGACATGAAACACCACCTCAAAGACCTCGGCTTTGTCGAGGGCAACGAAATCCACGTGGTGAGCTCGAGTGGCGCCAATATCATCGTCACGGTGCTGGGCGCACGCTTTGGCATCGATTCCAAGGTTGCCATGCACATCATGACCGTCGGTTAGTCCGCAGCATTTCATAAAAACCGAAAGGGGGACAAGAGGATGAAGACGTTGGGTGACGTTAAGGTGGGCGAGAGCTCTACCATCGTCAAGCTTCACGGTGAGGGTGCGCTTCGCCGCCACCTTATGGACCTGGGGCTCATCAAGGGCACTTCGTTCAAGGTCGTGAAGGTTGCACCGCTCGGTGATCCGGTCGAGATCAACGTGCGCGGCTACGAGCTTTCCATCCGCAAGGAGGAGGCGGCTGTCGTCGAGGTCCAGTAAGGGCTCGCGGCGTATATTTCTGCAGATAAAGTTAGGTATTTCTAACTTAATGCAGCAACTTTGAAGCACATCATCCAGCCTGCGCGGAGAAAGCAGCGCGGGCAAACAAGGAAGAAGGATTGAATGGCGGATTCTCAGATCCATGTCGCGCTGGCGGGTAACCCCAACTGCGGCAAGACCACGCTTTTCAACCTGATCACCGGCGCCAACGGCTACGTTGGCAACTGGCCCGGCGTCACGGTTGAGAAAAAGGAGGCCAAGCTCCTAAGCGACAAGAACGTTACCATCACGGACCTCCCCGGCATCTACTCGCTTTCCCCCTACAGCCCCGAGGAGCAATGCTCGCGCGATTATCTCATGAGCGGCGAGCCCGATGTCGTCGTTCAGGTGGTCGATGCCACCAACCTGGAGCGCAATCTATACCTGGCGCTTCAGGTCATCGAGACCGGCCTGCCTGTGGTCGTTGCCCTCAACATGGCCGATCTGGTCGAGAAGAATGGCGACAAGATCGACACCGACAAGCTCTCCAAGAAGCTTGGTTGTCCGGTCATGATGATCTCGGCTCTTAAGAACAAGGGCATCAAGGAGCTCTTCGAGCAGGTCAAAAAGTCCGCTGCTTCTAAGGGTCAGGTGCCGGAGCACAAGTTCGATTCCTCCATCGAGGACGTTCTGACGCACATCGAGAACAACCTTCCGGCGAGCGTTCCCGCCAACAAGCGTCGCTACTACGCCGTCAAGCTGTTCGAGCGTGATGCAGACGCCTGTAAACTCATCAACCTCACCAAGGAGAAGGCCGCTCGCGTCGAAGAGCTGGTCGCTCAGTGCGAGCAGGACTGCGACGATGACGCTGAGTCCATCATCACCGGCGAGCGCTACGGCGTCATCGCGCACATCATCGACGAGTGTCTAACCAAGGCCCCGGCCAAGATGAGCACCTCCGAGAAGATCGACCGCGTGGTTACCAACCGTATCCTGGGCTTGCCGATCTTTGTGGTCATCATGTTCTGCGTGTACTACATCGCCGTTTCCACCTTGGGCGGCACGGTGACCGACTTCACCAACGACCAGCTCTTCGGTACCGACGGTTGGTACGTGCTCGGCCAGGGTCGCGACGCCTACGATGCAGCCGTCGAGGCCGCGGGCGACAACGCCGACTCGGTTGACCCGGCGGAGTATGGCCCCTATGTCCCGGGTATCACCACCGTGGTGCACGACGCCCTTGTGGCGGGTGGCACCGAGGACGGTGGCCTGGTCGATTCGCTGGTCTGCGACGGTATCGTTGGTGGTCTGGGCGCCATCTTCGGCTTCGTCCCGCAGATGTTCCTGCTGTTCGTGATGCTGTCTTTCCTGGAGGACTGCGGCTATATGGCCCGCGTCGCCTTCATCATGGACCGCGTGTTCCGCCGGTTTGGCCTGTCCGGTAAGTCCTTTATCCCCATGCTCGTGTCCTCGGGCTGCGGCGTCCCCGGCGTCATGGCCACCAAGACCATCGAGAACGAGAAGGACCGCCGCATGACGGTCATGACCACCACGTTCATCCCCTGCGGCGCCAAGCTGCCGATCATCGCCCTGCTCATGGGCTCCATCATCGGCGATTCTTCCACCACCGCCGCGTGGATCAGCCCGCTCTTCTACTTCCTGGGCGTCTTTGCCGTCATCGCCTCGGGCCTCATGCTCAAGAAGACCAAGCTCTTCGCCGGTCGTCCGACGCCGTTCGTTATGGAGCTTCCTGCCTACCACTTCCCGGCGATCCGCTCTTGGGCGCTGCACGTGTGGGAGCGCTGCTGGGCCTTTATCAAGAAGGCCGGCACGGTCATCTTCGCGTCCACCGTCGTGGTTTGGTTCCTCTCCAACTTTGGTAGCTACAACGGTTCCTTTGGCTTCCTGCCTGCGATGGACGGCATCCCCGAGGAGTTCATGGACTACTCCGTGCTTGCCATGCTCGGCAACCTGGTCGCTTGGATCTTCGCCCCGCTCGGCTTTAGCACCTGGCAGGCAACCGCGCTGACCGTCTCGGGCCTTGTGGCTAAGGAGAACGTCGTCGCCACCGCCGGCTCGCTGCTGTCCGTTGCCGACGCGGCCGAGACCGATCCGAGCCTGTGGACCGCATTTGCCGGTATGTTCCCGACCATGGGCGCTTGCGTGGCATTCGGTGCCTTCAACCTGCTGTGCGCTCCGTGCTTTGCCGCCATGGGCACTATCCGCAACCAGATGGACTCCGGCAAGTGGACCGCGATTGCCATCGGCTACGAGTGCGCCTTCGCTTGGGTGATCGGCCTGTTCATCAACCAGTTCTACAACTTGCTTGTTCTTGGACAGTTTGGTATCTGGACGATTGTGGCCATCGTGCTGCTGGTTGCGATGCTCTTCCAGATCTTCCGTCCCATGCCCAAGCATGCATGGACCGACGAGGACGAGACCAACACTGCTTCCGCCGCAGTTTCCGCGTAAGTCCGAATAAGGATTAACCCCTTTCCACGAGCCCGGGTGTCCCAGCGACACTCGGGCTTTTTGGTGGGGGAGATATGGCGTTTCCGCAGATAAAACCGACAAAAAAACCTGTCCCTTTTTGGTAGGTGGAGAATGGGGTAAAGTAAGTGATGGTTAACTAGAGGAGGCTTGCTATGGCACCTATCGATATTGTTGTACTGGCTGTTATCGGTATTGCGTTTGTCGCCGTGTGCGTGCGCATCTATCGCAAGGGCACCTGTGCCGACTGTGCTCAGGGTGGCGTTTGCACCGGGCATTGCTCCAACAAAAAGACCTGCGCTGCGCTTAAGGGCGTAGACAAAGTGGCCGAAGACTTGAGCCGCGGTATCAAATAAGGTCCGGACATCCAAGCGCTCCGCGGGCATCCGTTCGCGGGGCGCTTTGTGCATTTGAGGGAGAGCACGGCGAGTCGAAGAGTATTTTTGGGGTATCGTTAACTGGACTATTAATTGGCAACTTATCTATAACGGAGTAACCGCATGAGCGCTCGCGTAACCATGAAGGACATAGCCGCCGAGCTTGGCGTTTCCATCAATACCGTGCACAAGGCTCTGACGGGAAAGGCCGGCGTGAGCGAATCCGTGCGCGCCAAGGTGAACGCTAAGGCCGAGGCCATGGGCTATCACCGCAACACAAGTGCCTCAAGCCTGCGCCGCAAGGATATCAATCTGGTGTTTTGCCTGCCCCGCGCATCGCGCGAGGGAGCGTACTTTTTCCGTTACCTGTGGGAAGGCTGCAATCGCTTTGAACAGGAGGTCATCGACCGGGGCATTACGGTTGAGCGCGTTGAATTTGGCGTGGGCGGCTACGCTGATGCACTCGAGCAAATCGACGAGCGTCTGCAGGTGGGCGAGAAGATTGATGGCTTGCTCGCCTATGCGCCGGGCGACGATCGTGCGACTGAGCTTTTGGGGCAGATCGCCGAGGCGGGCGTGACGATTGAGCTTGTCGACGGCGACCGTCCGCATTTGAATCGTTTGCGTGCGAGCTTGGCCGATTATTCGACGGCAGGCAGCCTTATGGCCGAGCAGGCGGCAAACCTGGTCCATGCTTCTGGGGCCGACGCCCGCGTGCTCCTTTTGACAGGCGACCCATATACCGATTCGCACTATCTAACCGCCCGCGCCTTCCACAATTACCTGCGCGAACGTGATATTCCATGGCAGGTTGAGGATCTTGCAGGTGCCCATGCGCAAGTCAAACAACTCGAGCATGAGCTCGAAAAGCGCTTGAGTGCGCCGGACGCCCCCGAACTTATCTGTAGCGTTTTTGCCGTTGGTTCCGAAGTGGTTGCCGACGCGCTCGTCTCGACCGGCAAGGCCGGTCGGGTCATGGTGATCGGCAACGACCTGTTTCCCGAAAGCGCCCTGGCCTTGCGCCGCGGTATCTTTACCAATATTGTCTATAAGGACCCGACGAGCCTGGCGTATCGCGGCGCCAAGACACTGGGCGATTATTTGCTGTGGGGAAGGACCCCGACGGAGCCCGTCCAGAAGGGCGCCGTCGAGATGGTATTTGCCAGCAATGTCGACCGCTACTGCGAACTTGCGGGTATTTAGCCGATTGAGCAGGTACCCCCTCTTGCGACGTGCATTTTTGGGAGTATTCAGCATTGGCATGCCCTGAATGAGGTGCAGAACGACTGTTTTAAGTGCCCCCGATGGCGTAATTTGCCATCGGGGGCACTTTTTATGCCGATCGGGCGCTATCTGCGTTCCAAATAGGACGCTGAGGATGGCGCACGGCGCGCTCCAATGCTGAATACTCCCAAAAATGTACGTCGGGACATGACCCACCTGAGCAAAAGCGCTCAAGTTCGGTGTTCGGGGACGCCAACCGGTCCGCAATGCATGCAAGTCACAGCTCCGGCAACCGTTGAACGGGCAAAACCTACCGTTCACCCCATGGTTGTTAGGTGAACGTTCACCTTTTGAGTCGTAATGGATTAGTATGGTGAACGTTCACCTAGAGGATGACGAGCGTATTGTGCGCCCGCTCCGCAAACAAAGGGGTTGTTTGATGAAAAACTTCATGGACGATCAGGATTTCCTGCTGAGCACCAAGACCGGCGAGGAGCTGTTCCACAACTTTGCCGAGGGCATGCCCATCGTCGACTACCACTGCCACATTTCTCCCAAGGAGATTTGGGAGGACAAGCGTTTCGAGAACATCACCGAGGTTTGGCTGGGCGGCGACCACTACAAGTGGCGCCTGATGCGTGCCAACGGCGTCGACGAGCGCTTTATCACTGGCGACGCCCCTGCTCGCGAGAAGTTCCAAAAGTGGGCCGAGACCCTGGGTCGCTGCGTCGGCAACCCCGTCTTTGAGTGGAGCCACCTGGAGCTTAAGCGCTACTTTGGCTACGAGGGCGTCCTCAACGGCAAGACTGCCCAGGAGGTTTGGGACCTTGCCAACGCCAAGCTCGCCGAGGCCAGTTTCACCTGCCGCAACCTGATCAAGCAGTCCAACGTCCGCATGATCTGCACTACTGACGACCCCGCCGACAGCTTTGAGTGGCACAAGAAGATTGCCGCCGACGACAGCTTTGACGTTCAGGTCGTTCCCGCCATGCGCCCCGATGCCGCCCTGCGCATCGAGCGCGGCCAGGAGTTTGCCGACTACTGCAAGCACCTCTCCGAGGTTGCCGGCGTTGAGGTCAGCGACTTTGAGGGCATGAAGGCTGCCATTTCCAAGCGCTACGACGTTGCTCACGAGCTGGGCTGCCGCGCATCCGACCACGCACTCGACTACGTTATGTACGTCCCGGCTACCGCCGACGAGATCGAGGCTATCTTTGCCAAGGGTCTGGCTGCCGAGCCGCTTACCGAGGAAGAGGTCCTCAAGTACAAGACTGCCTTTATGCAGTTTGTCGCTGGCGAGTATGTCCGTCTGGGCTGGGCCATGCAGCTGCACTTTGGCTGCAAGCGCGACAACAATCGCGCCATGTTTGCCAAGCTCGGTCCCGATACCGGCTACGACTGCATCTCCAACTACACGCCGTCCGACCAGCTCGCCGATTTCCTCAACTCCATTCAGGAGACTTGCGGCCTGCCCAAGACCATCCTGTACAGTCTGAACCCCATCGACAACACCATGATCGATACCGTGATGGGCTGCTTCCAGGAGGCTCCGACTGCCGGTAAGATCCAGAACGGCTCCGCCTGGTGGTTCAACGACAACGAGGTCGGTATGCGCGAGCAGCTCACGGCTCTGGCTAACGAGGGCGTGCTGGGCAACTTTGTGGGCATGCTTACCGATTCCCGCTCCTTCCTGTCCTATCCGCGCCACGAGTACTTCCGTCGCGTGCTGTGCAGCGTGATCGGCGAGTGGGTCGAGCAGGGCAAGTACCCGGCCGACATGGAGCTACTGGGCGAGGTTGTACGCGACATCAGCTACAACAATGCGGTCCGCTACTTTGGCTTTGACCTGGACACCGTCGAGGCCTAAGCCCGCATCAAATCACATCGAACTCGGGAGCGCCGTTGCCACACGCGGCGCCCCTGTTTTGCTTGCACGCTAACAGCTATCTAAGGAGAGACACAGATGGAGAACATCAGCTACGATGCGCTCGAGAAGATCGGCTACAAGGGCTATTTGCTGCCCAAGGATGCTCCCGAGAAGGTTCTGCAGTTTGGCGAGGGCAATTTCCTGCGCGCCTTCGTCGACCGTTTCTTTGACATGGGCAACGAGGCCACCGGCTGGAACGGCAAGGTCGTCATGGTGCAGCCCATCAGCGGTGCCTTTGGCTTTGCCGACGGTATCAATGCCCAGGACGACCTGTACACCGTGCTGGTGCGCGGCAAGGAGAACGGCAACACGGTTGACGAGTCCCGCGTGATCAGCGCCTGCAGCCGCTGCCTTAACCCGTATCGTGAGGACGACTATCGCGCCATGATGGAGGTCGCCGTCTCCGACGACCTAGAGATCATCGTCTCCAACACCACCGAGGCCGGTATCGCCTATGACCCGTCCTGCAAGGCCGACGACATGCCACCTGCGAGCTTCCCCGCCAAGCTTGCCCAGGTGCTCCACACCCGCTGGGCTGCCGGTAAGCCGGGCGTCATCGTCCTCGCCTGCGAGCTCATCGATCACAACGGCGAGGAGTTGCTGCGCATCATGAACCAGTATGTGAGCGACTGGGGCTGGGAGGACGAGTTTGCGCAGTGGATGGCTAACGACTGCACCGTCTGCACCACGCTCGTCGACACCATCGTCCCCGGCCGCATCCGCGATCCTAAGGAGGCCGCGGCGGTTGCCGAGCGTCTGGACTACGAGGATCCCTTCCTGGCCGTGCGCGAGCCCTTCCAGATGTGGGGCATCCAGGGCGACGAGTCGCTTGCCGAGAAGCTTCCCTTTGTGAAGGCTGGTCTTCCGGGTGTCTTTGTGACTCCCGACGTCACCCCGTACAAAAAGCGCAAGGTCCGCATCCTCAACGGTGCCCATACCGCCTTCGTTCCGGGTTCCTGGGTTGCCGGCTTTGATATCGTGCGCGACTGCATGCATGACGAGACCATTCGCGGCTTCATGAACACCATGCTCTACGACGAGGTCATTCCGACGCTTGCCGCCGACTTGGATGTCGAGGACTGCAAGGCCTTTGCCGCCGCCGTCGAAAACCGCTTCGACAACCCGTTTATTGATCATGCGCTGCTCTCCATCTGCCTCAACTCCACGGCTAAGTGGCGCGCTCGCGACCTGCCCACGCTCAAGGACTACGTTGCCGAGACCGGCAACCTGCCCAAGTGCCTGGCGACGAGCCTCGCTACGCTCATCTCCTTCTACACGCAGGAGCTCGTGTCCCGCGAGGGCGACGGCCTGCACCTGCGTCGCTCCGACGGCACCGAGTACACCGCTCAGGACGACGCCTTCGTACTCGATTTCTACGCCGCCCACGCCGGTGCCGACGATGCCCAGCTGGTGCACGACGTGCTCACCAACGAGCAGATGTGGGGCGAGGACCTTACGCAGATCGCCGGTCTTGAGGAGTTTGTCGTCAGTGCGCTCGCCGTCGTGCGCACCGAGGGTGCCAAGCAGGCCTTCGCCAACGCTCAGGCGTAAATTTCCGGCGCAGACGCGGGCGCGGGACGGCGTGCCCGCGTCTCGACTTCTGCTCAACCTGTAGGGTTAGGACCATTTGCAATGAACACTATCCAGATCAATCCGGCCGACAACGTGATCGTCGCGCTGTCGCCGCTTGCCAAGGGCACCGCCGTCGCGGTTCCCGGGGTGGGCGAGGTCGTGGCCGCGGAGGATATTCCGCAGGGCCATAAGATGGCGGTGCGCTCGATTGCCGCCGGCGAGGACGTCATTAAGTACGGCCTTCCTATCGGACACGTGACGGGCGATGTCCAGCCCGGTCAGTGGCTCCACACGCACAATGTGAAGACCAACCTTTCGGGCGAGGTCGAGTACACCTACAACCCCACGCATCCGGTCGTTGAGTCGGTTGAGCCCGAGACCTTTATGGGGTTCCGCCGCGCCGACGGTCGTGCCGCGACGCGCAACGAGCTGTGGATCATCCCCACGGTCGGCTGTGTCAACGAAGTCGCCCGTGCCATGTGCGAGCAGGCCCAGGATCTGGTCGATGGCTCGCTGGAGGGCGTCTACTACTTCCCGCATCCGTTCGGTTGCTCGCAGACCGGCGCCGACCATGTCCAGACGCGTCGTCTGCTGGTGGCGCTCTCGCGTCACCCTAATGCGGCCGGCGTGCTGTTCCTGTCGCTCGGTTGCGAGAACTGCACACACCAGCAGGTGCTCGACGAGCTCGGTGACTTCGATCACGAGCGCGTTCGCTTTCTCACCTGCCAGGATGTAGCCGACGAGCAAATCGAGGGCCACAAGATTCTGGCCGAGCTGGCAGACCTGGCAAAGCAGTCCAAGCGCGAGCCCATTCCGGCCTCCGAGCTGGTCATTGGTCTTAAGTGTGGCGGCTCCGACGGTCTTTCGGGCATTACCGCCAACCCCACGATCGGTCGCGTGAGCGATATGGTCGTCGCCCGCGGTGGCACATCGGTGCTTACCGAGGTGCCCGAGATGTTTGGCGCGGAGAGCATCCTGCTCGACCGTTGCGAGAACGAGCAGGTCTTTAACGCTGCCTCCGACATGCTCAATGGATTTAAGGACTACTTTATTAGCCACGGCGAGGTCGTTTATGAGAACCCGAGTCCCGGCAACAAGGACGGCGGTATTACCACGCTCGAGGACAAGAGCTGCGGCTGCGTGCAAAAGGGCGGATCTGCCCCCATCGTCGACGTGCTGCCGTATGCCGGCCAGGCAACTAAACACGGCCTGAACATGCTGTGCGGTCCGGGCAACGACATGGTATCCACCACGGCGTTGACGGCTGCCGGCTGCCACGTGATTCTGTTCTCGACTGGCCGCGGCACACCGTTTGGCGCGCCGGTGCCTACGCTCAAGGTGTTCACCAATCAGCGTTTGTGTGACCACAAGGCCAACTGGATGGACTTTAACGCTGGCGTGATTGCCACAGGTGAGCGCACGCTCGACGAGGCAGCCCACGATCTGTACCAGCTGGTGCTGGAGACGGCGAGCGGTAAACTTACGAGTGCCGAGCGCCGTGGCTGTCACGAGATCAGTATCTGGAAGGACGGCGTCTGCCTGTAGCGATGACACGTTGAGCGCGTGATCGGGCAAGCTGTTGCAAAGACCGGACGACCCCGCTGAGGACATTCTCGGCGGGGTCGTTTTTTCGTTTCTCGTTGCGTTGTCGTGCACGGCTTTTTTGGGGAAGGGTGCCCGGCACCTCCCTCATCTCCAGAGAACAATGAACGTTCACCTCGTGGTTGCGTGGTGCTGAATCGACTTAATAATCAAAAATGCAGGGATTTTTTCATTTTCAGGTCCGTTCAACGGCAAAAAACAACCGTTCAAGGATAATATACAAGTGAACGTTCACCTATTATAAGCAATCGCGCATAATCTAGCTAAACGTTCACCCTGAACGGCATGCAGACAGACGTCGGTATGGACTCCAATGTCTTGTTCCAAGACAATCGAGAAAAGAGAGGGAGCTCGATGACTAACAAGATCGGTAAAAAGCGCAAGATCACATTCTGGACGCGCTTGGGCTTTGGTATGGGCGGCATGCTCAACTCTGGTGCCCTGACCTTTACGCACAGCTACATGGTGCTGTTCCTGTCCACGGAGTGCGGTCTGTCCGCAGGCGAGGCTGCGCTGATCAGCTCGTTCGCCATCTATCTCAACGCCATTCTGTGCCCGCTCATGGGCTTTGTGGCCGATAACTTCTACGCTACCAAGATCGGCCGTATCTTTGGCCGCCGCCGTTTCTGGATCTTGCTGGCAATCCCGATGATGGTCGCCGAGCCGCTCATCTTTGTGGCTACGCCGTTTGGTTTCCCGTACTACTTTGTGCTGTACCTGATCTACAACGTCGCGTATACGTTCTGCACCGCCAACCTGTCGCCGCTTACCATCGAGATGACCGACGACTTCAAGGAGCGTACGTACCTCACCGGCTACAAGCACCTCTTTGGTAACGCCGCCGGCTTCCTGATGGCAGCACTCGTCGGCTTTGGCTTTGGCACCTTCGGCGAGACCAACCCGTTCAGCTACTTCATCATCGCTACGGTCAACGCTTCGGTCATGGCAATCTCGCTGCTGTGCGTGTACCTGTCCACGTGGGAGCACACCCCCGAGGAGGTTGCTCAGGAGAAGATCGAGAGCGTCGGCGAGGGTATCAAGAAGTTCTTCATCGACGTTGTCTCTACCTTCCGCAACAAGTCCTTCCGCAAGGTCCTGTATGCACAGGTCTCCACGAAGCTCGCTGCTGCCTGCTGGTCTGCCTGCCTGTCTTTCTTCATCGTCTACTGCCTGCAGATTCCTAAGTCCTATGAGTCCGTGATGGAGATGCCCGGCAAGGTCGTCGCTATCGTCTGCACCGCCATCTGGGTTGCCCTCATGGCCAAGAAGGGCTTTCACAAGTCTTGGTACCTGGCCAACGTCGGTTGCGCTGCGTGCATCATCGCCTACAACTACTTCGCCTTTGGTCAGATCAACGGCACCTCCACGGTCGCCATCGCCATGATTGCCTACCCCATCATCTTCGCCATCTGGAAGTTCTTCTACGTTGGTTTCCAGTACCTGCCCGATGTTCTACTCAACTACATCCCCGATGTCGATGAGCTCATCACCCTGCGTCGTCGCGAGGGCATCTACAGCTCCGCTCAGCAGCTCTGCCAGCAGATTGCTCAGGCTATCGCTGTAAACGCCTGGGCTATCGTCCTCGCTGCCTCCGGCTTCATTCAGACCGCCGGCAACAGCGACGCCGTAACCAAGCCTGCCACCGTGCCTCTGTACATCTGCGGCTACATGCTCATCGGCTGCGCCGGCTTCTTCCTGCTCGCGGCTGTCCTTGCCCGCGGCATCAAGATCGACAAGGAGCAGTGCGACATCCTTTGCGACGAGATCCGCCGTGTCAAGGAGGGTGGCAAGATGGCCGACGTCAAGCCTGAGGTCAAGGCACTTTGCGAGGAGCTCTCCGGCTTTAAGTACGAGGACTGCTTCGCTCACAACAATGTTGGCTTCCAGGACGGCAGCGTAATTCCCGCCGAGTAGGGCAGGCGCATCGTCCAAACCACAGGGCCGTGCCACCGGAGATCCACCGGCGGGTGCGGCCCTTTTTTAAAAACGAGTAGTATGAACTTCTGATTACATTTGAGGGAGAGACCCATGGAGACGAA
This sequence comes from uncultured Collinsella sp., assembly GCA_900541195.1. GTDB lineage: Bacteria > Actinomycetota > Coriobacteriia > Coriobacteriales > Coriobacteriaceae > Collinsella. The sequence continues at coordinate 40,642 of UQIY01000002.1, forward strand.
CGTTATCTGGCGCAACGCCCGCGCGGCCGTTATTGAGCTCGACGACGGTGGCTACTTTACCTGTGCCGATACGTGGGAGATCTTTGTCAACGATGAGCCCGTCGGTACCACGAATACGGTCGAGACCTATGTTGACGGCCTGGTTCCCGGCAAGCGCAACCTCGTCCGCTTTGTCTGCGGCGAGCGTGAGCTGAGTGTGGGCGTCACCACGCCCGCGGAGCCCTTTACCATCAACGTTCGCGACTGCGGCGCCAAAGGCGATGCCGAGCACGATGACACCACCAATATCCAGGCTGCCATCATGGCTTGTCCCAAGGGCGGGCGCGTGCTGATTCCCGCTGGCAACTACCGCATCAAGTCCCTCTTCCTTAAGAGCAATATCAACATCGAGCTCGCCGAGGGCGCGGTGCTGCTGGCCCGTCACGACCGCGCGGCGCTTGCCTACATTCCGGGCACGGTCACGGGTGACAAGGGCACCGGGTATGCCGGCACCGATATGCTGCCCCTGGGCCGCTGGGAGGGCGAGAGCTTTTCGACCTATTGCTCGACCTTTACGGGTCTGAGCGTGCACGACGTGTGCATCTATGGCCGCGGCGCCATCGACGGCCAGACCGATTTTGCCGAGGATAACTGGTGGAACAAGGACTTTAAGAATATCTTCCGCCCCGAGGAGGGCCGCGAGATCGCCCGCCCGCGCATAATCTTCCTGTCCGAGTGCCAAAACGTGAGCCTTGCCGGCTTTACCGTCCGCAACAGCCCAGCATGGAACATCCATCCCGTTCTGTGCGAACACGTCGATGCCCTGTGCCTGTTCATCGAGGGTCCCAAGAACTCCCACAACACCGACGGCTTCGATCCCGAGAGCTGTGGCTTTGTTCGCATCCTGGGTTGCCAGTTCTCGGTGGGCGACGACTGCATCGCCATCAAGAGCGGCAAACTGGGCATTGAGCCCGAGCTTCGTCCCGCCACGCATGACGTGTTGATCGCTCACTGCTACATGCACGACGGTCATGGCGCCGTGGTGTTGGGGTCCGAGGCTGCCGGCGGCATCAAGGACCTCACCGTGAGCAAGTGCCTCTTTGAGCGCACCGACCGCGGCCTGCGCGTTAAGACTCGTCGCGGTCGCGGCAAGGACGCCGTCAACGAGGGCATCACCTTTGAGCACATTCGCATGGACGAGGTGCTCACGCCTTTCGTGGTCAATTCGTTCTACTTCTGCGATAAGGACGGCAAGACCGACTATGTCCAGAGCCGCGACGCGGTGCCCGTCGACGACCGTACGCCCGGCTTTGGCGCCACGACGTTTTGCGATATCGAGGCCACCAACTGCCACGCTGCCGCCGCCTACATCACGGGCTTGCCCGAGAGTAAGGTGACGCGCCTGACGTTCCAGGATGTCCATGTGACCTTTGCGGCAGATGCCGAGCCCTTTGTGCCTGCAATGGCCTGCGGCGTGGAGCCCATGGCGCGCCAGGGCATCATCGCGCAGAACGTGAAAGTCCTCGACCTGCAAAATGTGGTGATCGAGGGTCAGGATGGCGACGAGCTGCAGCTCGAGAACGTCGATAAGATTGTCCGTTCCTAGCTGGAATTGATGACCGGGGCCGCATTGCCGAAAAAATCGGCTATGCGGCCCTTGTGCCATGCGGCCGCGCTACGCATCATAACGAGAAGGTATACATGCTCAATAAAACGATTTGTGTCGGGGTCGATGGCTCGGATGCCGCGATCTCGTCCTATATTTTTGCTCCCACCGAGGATGCTTATGCCCTGGAACCCCGACCTGCAGTTTTGATTGTGCCGGGTGGGGGCTACGATCATATTTCGCCTCGCGAGGGCGAGCCGGTGGCGCTACGCTTACTTGCGATGGGGTATCAGGCTTTTGTTCTGGACCACTCGGTTGCGCCCGCCGCCTATCCGCTTGCATTGCAAGAACTTGCGCGGGCGGTCGATACCGTGCGAAGTCATGCGACGGAGTTTTGCGTCGATCCCAATCGAATTACGGTCATGGGTTTTTCGGCGGGTGGACACCTGGTTGGCTTGCTCGGGGCGCTTTGGGACAAACCTTGGCTTGCAGAGTCGATCGCGACATCGCCTGAGTCGATTCGGCCTGACGCACTTTGCTTGGGCTATCCGGTCGTAAGCTCGGGGGCCTATGCCCATCGTGGCTCGTTTGAACACCTAACGGGTGCCGATGACGTTTTGGCTCAAAAGTTGTCGATCGAGAACATGGTGGGCGAAGGTTTTCCCCGTACGTTCTTATGGCATACCGCCGAGGATGCATCGGTGCCAGTCCAAAATAGCCTTTTGCTTGCGCAGGCGCTTGCCGATCACGGGATTGGCTTTAGCTTACATATTTTTCCGCATGGAAAGCACGGAGCATCGCTCGCCACGGCCCAAACGGCATTTAAGGGTTGCGCCGAGCATATTCAGCCACAGGTTCAGGGCTGGCCTGAGCAGTTTGCCGCCTGGGAGCGTGATGGACGATGAACGAAAGTATCAATGAGCTGCGTGTTTCGAGGGCTGCGTCAGGAGCGTATCCAACGATTTCTGATGCCTTGGCGGCAACCGATCAACTCTATCCGGACGCCGAGCAGGCGGTGACGATCCATATTGATCCGGGTGAGTACCGCGAGCGGGTCGAGATCCATCGGCCGCATGTGACGTTGGCGGGCGAGACGGCTGACAGCGTGCGCATCGTGGGCAGCCTGGGTGCCAAGATGCCCTCGGAGGACGGCTCGGGTGTCGACGGTACGCTCGGCACGTTTAGGACCTATACCGTTTTAGTCGATGCCGACGACGTGCGGCTCGAGAACCTCACGATCGTCAACGACGCCGGGGATGGTCGCGAGGTGGGACAGGCGATTGCCCTGTACGCCGACGGCGACCGTTTGGTGGTCGACGCCTGTTGTATTACGGGACGCCAGGACACGCTGTTTTTGGGCCCGTTGCCCCCGCGCGAAGTTAAACCGGGCGGGTTTATGGGGCCCAAGCAGTTTGCGCCGCGCCGGGTGGGCCGTCAGTATTTCCGACGCTGCCGGATCGAGGGCGATGTCGACTTTATCTTTGGCGGCGCGCGTGCCTATTTTGAGGGGTGTGAGATTCGCTCACTCAACCGCGATATGGACGTGAACGGTTACGTGACGGCGGCATCGACGCCCGAGGGAGAGCCGTACGGCTTCGTGTTCCACGGCTGCTCGTTTACGGCGTCGCAGGACGTGGCGTCGGATTCAGTCTACCTGGGCCGTCCTTGGCGCGAATGGGCCCAGACCGTGTTGGTTGATTGCTGGCTGGGACGACACATCAAACGCGAGGGCTGGTGGGATTGGAATAAGCCGGCGGCGCACAGCTGCGTGCTGTATGCCGGCGGCACCCTGTTTGGCCCCGCGGGTGATACTACCGACTGGGTGCCGTGGGCAAATGAACTCGATGCGATGGTTGCCGCTGGGTATTCCCGCGAGCAGGTGCTTGCCGGCGCGGATGGTTGGGATCCCGAGGGCGGCACCGGTGATGCGGTGGAGACGGCTGGGCTATCTGCCAATGGCCGCACCGTGCACATCGAGACGTACTGCGAGGACGAGTCTTCGCTACGCGCCCGACTGAAGCGCGAAGGGCGCTCGGCCGCATTTACGGGCAAGACCCCTGCAGACTTTGAGGCGTGGAAGGTCGCGACCAGGGCTCGTCTGTGCGATGTTTTGGGTCTTTCGCTTATGGACCGCGTCCCGATTGAGATTCGTGAGCTCAGCTGCGTGCGGGTTGCCGGCGGCATTGTGCGTACTCATGCGATGCTGCAGGTTGAGCACGATGTGTGGATGCCGTTTTACCTGTTGGAGCCGTCACATCCGAAGCTTGATGGACGGGGGCTTAAGCGTTGCTATATCTGCCCGCATGGCCATCAGGGAGCGGGTGCTGCAAGTGTAGCCGGTGTTGCGGGCGTGCCGGCGGTCGACGATGCTGTGCGTAAGTTCAATTACGACTACGGTCTACGTTTGGCGCGTATGGGTTACGTGACCGTCTGCCCCGACGCACGCGGTTGGGGATACCGTCGTGACTGGAAGGGTCAGGGCGATGACGAGAACAGCTACCTGCGCGGTACGTGTCTGAATCAAGCACGTATGGCCGAGCCACTGGGTCTTACGGTCGCGGGCCTCAACGTCTGGGACAACATGCGCTTGATCGATTACTTGGAGGCGCGCGGCGACATTGCCATGGATGACCTGGGGTGCTTTGGTTTTTCGGGTGGCGGCTACATGACGTTGTACCTGGCCGCACTCGACCCGCGTGTGCGCAAGGCGTTTGTCTCGGGCTATCTGTACGGTGTCGACGATTCGCTGCTGCATCTCAATGGCAATTGCAGCTGCAACTACACACCCGGACTTTGGCGCTTACTCGACATGGGCGATATTGCCTCGCTCATCGCGCCGCGCCCGTTGTTAGTGCAGAGCTGCGAAGAAGATCATCTGAACGGTTCGCGCGGGCTGAAAAATGTCGATGAACAGCTCAAGATCGTGCGCGATGCCTACAAGTTGCTGGGCCGCAGAGATGCTCTGCGGCACGAGGTGTGTCCGGGTGGACACCATCTGGGCGTGGCGCATCTTGTCGAGGATATCGAATGGCTCGATTCGTACGTTGCGAAATGCGACCGTGCATAGCCCCTCGGCATGCTGCAAATAAACGGTACGTACCTGTATGGCCGCCAATGGGCGGATGAGGAGAAGATTATGGAAACGAAGAACTTGAGTGAATCGACCATTTGCTGCTTTGGCGATTCGACCACATGGGGGGATAACGGATGCGGCGCAGGCGGCAACGACATCTCTTGGACTTCGCATCTGGGCGCGTTGCTGGGAGGCGCGGTCGTCGAGAACTTTGGCATCAAGGGTTCGCGTATCGCTATCAAGGCCGACCGTACCGATTCGTTTGTCGAGCGTCTGGACGGTATCGACGATGCGGCCGATATCTACATCGTCTTTGGCGGCGTCAACGACTTTAGCCGCAACGTGCCACTTGGCGAGTTGGGTAGCACCGATGTTCATGATTTCTATGGCGCACTCGATTACCTGATCCGCACCATCATGGCACGCTCGCCTCAGGCAAAGCTCGTGTTTATGACGCCGTGCAAGACGAGCGGTAAGCACGAGAAGGATATCCCGGCAAGCGACGAGCTCAACCACCTGGGGTTGACGCAGGCCGCCTACGTGCGAGCGATGCTCGAAGTCTGCGACCGCTACTCCGTGCCGGTGATTGACCTGTATGCGCAAAGCGGCATCAGCCCGTTTTTGCCGGAGCACCGCAAGCTCTATATGCCGGACGGTCTGCATTACAGTCCTGCCGGTTATGAGCGCCTGGCGCATCGCATCGCCGCGGGTCTCACCGCCGTTTGCCGCTAAAAGTCTGCCGTTTGCGGGGAATATAGGGTTAACGTTCACCCTATATTCCCCGTTCGCGTTACACTAGGGTTAACGTTCACCTATCGTTTACGTCAGAGGGGACAGCAATGGGTTGCAATCAAATCCTGGATCGTTATATCGAGCAGTTGATCGAGACCTCTACGCCGCAGGCGCCGGCTTGGAATATCGAAAAGATTCGCGCCGGCAAGGAGAACACCTGGAACTATATCGACGGCTGCATGATCAAGGCGCTCATCGAGCTGTACGAGATCACGGATGAGCAGCGCTACCTGACCTTTGCCGATGACTACATCGATTTTTTTGTCCAGGACGACGGTACCATCAAGCATTACAACCCGCAGGAGTACAACCTCGATAACGTCAATGCGGGCAAGACCCTCTACAAGCTCTATGACCTGGTGGGCAAGCCCAAGTACCGTGCCGCCATGGACACCATCTACCGCCAGCTCGAGACCCAGCCGCGCACCAAAGAAGGCGTGTTTTGGCACAAGGCCGTTTATCCCAACCAGATCTGGCTCGATGGCATGTACATGGCACAGCCGTTCTACATGCAGTACGAGCTGAGCTTCCACAACCGTCGCGCCTGCTCGGACAGCTTCCATATGTTCCAGGTTGTGCATGACCTGATGCGCAACCCCCTCAACGGTCTGTACTATCACGCTTACGACGCGAGCCGCAAACAGTTCTGGTGCGACCCGGTCACCGGCCTTTCGGCTAACTTCTGGCTGCGCGCCGAGGGCTGGTTTGCCATGGCGCTTATCGACACCTGGGAGCTCATGCCGCCTTCGATGTCGGCCGAGAAGGACGAGATCCGCAAGATGTTCCACGACCTGATTGACGCCATGCTGCCGTATCAGGACGAGAAGACCGGCATGTGGCATCAGGTCATCAACCTGCCCAATATCGCCCCCAACTACCTGGAGGAGTCGGGCAGCGCGATCTTTGCCAACGCCATCATGAAGGGCGTGCGTCTGGGCGTGTTGGGTGAGCGCTACTACCAGTACGGCCGTCGCGCCTTCGACGGCATCTGCGAGACCTGCCTTTCCGAGCACGATGGCCAGCTGGCGCTCGACAACATCTGCCTGGTTGCGGGCCTGGGCAACATCGCGCACCGCGAGGGCACGTTTGATTACTACATGAGCGAGCCCGTGGTCAAAAATGATGCAAAGGGTGTGGCGCCGCTGGTGCTTGCCTATATCGAGACCATGCATCACGACAAGCTGGCCGGTAAGCGCGATCCGCTCGCCCCCTCGGGCGTGTGCTCCATCGAGGACCCGTTTGGCGGATACACTCCGGGCATCAATGCCCGTAAGGGGTGTGAATAGCATGGAGGCCATTACTCCGGGCGTACGTTTACACGACCTTCCGCAGGGGACCGTCGAGGAACGCATTCGCATGGCGGGAGAGCTGGGCTTTTCGTGCATTCAGCTGCCGAGCAAGGTGCTCTACGCATCGATGGGGATCGATCGAGGCGGCCTGACCCGCGAGCTTGCCGACCATTTGCGTGCGGTGCTCGACGAGGCGGGCATTTCGATTGCCGTGCTCGGCTGCTACAAGAATCTGGCGACGCCCGATCGACAACAGCTCATGGATAACATTGCCGAGTACGAGGCGTGCTTGAATTTTGCCCAGATGCTCGGCGGATGCCCGGTTGGCACCGAGACCGGTCGTCCCAATGCGCAAAATCGCGTTGCTGGCGACCGCATGACCGATGAGGCGCTCGAGGCTTTTATGGACGGACTCGCACACGTCTGCGATCGGGCCGAGGCCGTGGGCGGTCAGGTTCTAATTGAGCCCGGTTGGAACGAGACGGTCAACACGCCAGATCGCTGCCGTGAGGTGCTGGAGCGCGTCTCGAGCCCGTCGCTCGGCGTGATCTATGACCCAGTGTCGCTGCTGCACCCCAGCGTCATTGACGAAGCGCAGGAAATCACCGCGCGCATGCTCTATTTATGCGGCAGCAAGATTCGCGTGCTGCACGCCAAGGATTATGAGGTCGTTGATAACGAGGACGAAGCCGGTTGGTGCGACGGTACGGGTTCACGTCTGGTGTGTCATGGCGTGGGCGAGACGGGCCGCTATGACTTTGAGCCCGTAGTGGCCTGGGCGGCTGCCGCCTGCCCTGGGATTCCCTGCGTGGTCGAGAACAGTGTGCCGGCGACGGCGGCTGACTGCCTGGCGACACTCGAGCACATGTCCGCTCGCTGCGGGGCTTCGCATCGCGAGTTATAGCATTGGCTTTTGCTGTGTCGGCAGATTGAGATTACCTGTATGGGGGCGGCGGTGAAGGGTCTTTATCGTCGCCCCCATTGGATTGCATTAAAAAGGGGAGTTGCGTGGCTATCCACATTGTCGAAGAGGCGAATCGTTGCCTAGGTTGTAAAAGGGCGTTCTGTCAGATTAAGGGCTGCCCGGTTCAGACGCCTATTCCGCAGGTCATCGACCTGTTCAAACAGCGTCGTCTAGAAGAGGCGGGCGAGCTGCTGTTCCAGAACAATCCCATGAGCGCGGTCTGCTCCGTGGTGTGCAACCATTCGGGCCAGTGCGAGGGCGCTTGCATCCAGGGCCGCAAGGGCACACCCGTGCATTTCTCGAGCATCGAGAACTATATCTCGACAGCGTATTTGGATCGTAAGGAGTGGACGTCTGCGCCGTCGTGCGGCAAACAGGTTGCTGTGGTCGGTTCCGGTCCCGCCGGTATTACCGTGGCCATTAAGATGGCCCAGCTAGGCTGTGCCGTCACGGTATTTGAACAGCGCCCCGAGATCGGCGGTGTGCTGGAATACGGTATCCCCGAGTTCCGCCTGCCCCGTGCGCTCGTGCAAAAGTACCGTCATGTGATGTGCTCGCTTGGCGTGCGCGTGCGCCCCTCGACCACCATCGGTGGCGCGCTGCATATCGACGACCTGCTGCGCGACGGCTACGATGCGGTCTTTGTTGGTACCGGTACCTGGCGTGCCCGCAAACTGGGCATTCCCGGCGAGTCGCGCGGCAACGTGCTGTTTGGTATCGATTACCTGGTCGATCCCTCGAGCGTGGCGATCGGGCAGAACGTGGCGGTCATCGGTGCCGGTAATGTGGCCATGGACGTTGCCCGCACGGCGCTGCGTTCGGGTGCTCGCAAGGTCACTGTGTATGCACGCTCGCGCCATATCTCGGCCATCGACGACGAGGTCGAGCTGACCGAGCTTGACGGTGCCGAGATTGTGTGCGGCAAGGCGATCTGCGCCATCGACGATAACGGTCCGGTCTTTGAGACGGCTATCTTCGATGAGGACGACAGCGTGGTGGGCTACGAGGAGGAGCTCGACCATGCGTCTGCCGACACAGTTGTGATTGCAGCTTCGCAGGTGCCCAAAGACAAGCTTGTGCTTACAACGGGCGGCCTAGAGACCGACCATCGTGGCCTGCTTTCGGTCGATGAGAACGGTATGACCACCGTGCCTGGCGTCTTTGCCGCCGGCGACGTGGTTAACGGCCCGCTGACGGTTGTTCACGCCGTGGCAGGCGCCAAGCTCGCCGTCGAAGGCATGACTGCCTATTTGGGTCTCTAACACATCCCATCCATTAGTTGCGGTGAAATACGGACTGTTTTGGCTGTCAAAAGCCTCGATTGCTCCGTATTTCACCGCAACTTTTTGGGGTTGAGCAGAGGCTGGAGGAACGCGCACGGTCGGGTGCTGCGCGGTTGCTGGTACGATAGGTACGTCAGTAACTGCCGCCGAGCGGCTCAAACGAAAGGAAGCCTGTATGGAGTCATCCGCCTACCCGATGCTCTTTAGCCCGATCAAGGTCGGTACGACCGAGGTCAAGAACCGCGTCTTTATGCCGCCGGTATCCACGAACCTGGCCGATCATGGCTATGTGACCGACGACTTGGTCGATCATTACCGTGCCCGTGCCAAGGGCGGCGTTGGCCTCATCATTACCGAGGTCGTGACGGTCGAGCCCACCTATACCTATCTGCCGGGTGACATGTGCTGCTACGACGACACGTTTATCCCCGGCTGGGAAAAGCTCGCCGCGGCCGTCCACGAGTATGGCTGCAAGATCATGCCGCAGCTCTTCCACCCCGCCTACATGGCCTTTAACATTCCGGGCACGCCGCGCCTGATCGCTCCGTCCTTCGTGGGACCGTCCTATGCCCGCGAGGCACCGCGTCCTATCACGGTCGATGAGATTCACGAGCTCACGCATCAGTTTGGCGACGCAGCCGTGCGTATGCAGAAGGCTGGCGTCGATGGCGTCGAGGTCCATGCGGCGCACGCCCACGGCATGCTCGGCGGCTTTTTGACCCCGCTCTACAACAAGCGTACCGATGAGTACGGCGGCTCGCTCGACGCTCGCATGCGCTTCCTGCTCGAGGTCATTGCCGAGATTCGCGAGCGCTGCGGCAAGGACTTTATCATCGACGTCCGCATCTCGGGCGATGAGTACACCGATGGCGGCCTGACCCTCAACGACATGGTCTACGTTTCACGTCGCCTGGAGAAGGCCGGCGTCGACATGATTCACGTGTCGGGCGGTACCACCATCAAGCGCGGCTCCGCGATTCCCGCCGCCGGTACGCAGCAGGCCTCGCACGCCGCCTGCTCGCGCGAGATTAAGAAGCACGTCAACATTCCTGTCGCCACGGTCGGTCGCATCAACGAGGCCTGGATTGCCGAGGAGCTGATCGAGGACGGCGCCGCCGACATCTGCATGATGGGCCGCGCCAATCTGTGCGATGCCGAGTTCTGCAACAAGGCCGCTGCCGGCAACGCCGACGACATCCGCCCCTGCATTGGCTGCCTGCGCTGCCTGAACGGCATTATGTTTGGCAAGCGCATCTCCTGCACTGTCAACCCGGACGTGGAGCGCGACGAGGCTGGCTACGAGCCTGCCGCCGAGGCTAAGAACGTGCTGGTTGTGGGTGCCGGTCCTGCGGGCATGGAGGCAGCCTACATTGCCGCCAAGCGCGGCCACAACGTGGTGCTCGTGGATAAGCAGGACGAGCCGGGCGGCGAGATGCGCATCGCGGCTGTTCCGCCGGCAAAGCAGGAACTCACCCGCGTGATCAAGTACCAGTATCGCCGTCTTGCTGAGGCGGGCGTGAAGTGCATCTTTGGTACCGAGCTTTCGGCCGAGGACATTCAGCGTGACTACGCGGGCTACGAGGTCGTCCTGGCTTATGGCGCCGAGCCCATCGCCCCGGCCTTCATGCAGGGCTTTAAGCAGGTTATGACGGCCGACGACCTGCTGGGTGGCAAGGCTTTCCCGGGTAAGAAGATCGTCATCGTGGGCGGCGGCACCGTTGGCTGCGAGACGGCCGATTATCTGGCTCCGCTGGTCAACGACCTGTCGCCCGCCAACCGCGATGTCACCGTCATCGAGATGACCAAGACGCTCGCCGCCAACGAGGGCGGTGCCGGTCGCGCGGTGCTCATCACGCGCATGCTCTCCAAGGGCGTCCACGTGCTGACCGAGGCCAAGGTGACCGAGATCACCGAGGACACCATCAGTTACGAGAAGGACGGCGAGGTCCACACCATCACCGGTGCCGATACGCTGGTGCTGGCGATGGGCTACCGTCCCAACACCAAGCTGGCCGACGACCTGGCTGCAGCTGGCGTTGCCGTCCACGTGCTGGGCGATGCCAACAAGTGCGGTAACATCCGCGACGCCATCGGCGATGGCTACAAGGTTGCCTGCGAGCTCTAGTCAACCCCTTGGTGCATGTGAGGCCTATCCCCGCGGCGTCAGTCGGTAGATAGCAAAAAGCGGCGGTCGTCCCGTACATGGGACGACCGCCGCTTGCGTTAGCTGCAATGAGTCGTGCGATTAGAGGCCCAGGATCTCCTTGACCTTGGCGATGATGGCCTCGTCGGTTGCGTTGGCAAAGAAGTACTCCTGGAAGTGTTCGCCGGCAAGTGCGCCCTTCACCAGGTCCTGATCGATCTCGCCCAGAACGTCGACGAGCGGACGCATAGTCACAGCGCGGACGCCGTCGAGGATCTTCTTGTTGCGCTGCTCGGGCTCAACACGCTCGGCAGGATAGCCGTTGCCCGAACCAAAGCCAAAGAGCTTCTCAAAGGTGTACTCGAGGTTGAGCTCCTGGCCCCAGCCGTTCTTGAGGGCGAAGGGCATGGCGACAGCGTTACCGTCGTTGACCTGGGCAAAGGTGTAGGCATCGAGCGGGTCGGCAACATGGCCGCACAGCACGCCGGGGAAGGAGTTGCAGGCGAGCATGGCGCCCTCGCCGGTGCCACAGCCGGTCACGACGTAGTCGGCAGCGCCGGAGTTGAGCAGCACGGCGGCCAGGATGCCGTTCTGCACATAGGTGAGGGGCTTGGAGTCGGCGTCGACATACATGCCATAGTTAAAGACGGTGTGGCCCATGGGCTCGACAACCTTCTTAAGGGCAGCCTCAATCATAGGGTTCTTGGAGTTCTGAGAGTTCTCATTGATCAGAGCGATCTTCATTGCGAATTACCTTTCTATTTCTAACTTGCGGTGAAATACGGACTGTTTTGCCTGATAGAAGCAAAAACCAATCCTTATCTCACCGCAACTCAAATGAAAAACGAGTGGATGAAACCTGATATGGGCAGTTGCGGCTACGCTTATTGAGGCTGTTTTCCAATGTATGCGAGGATGCCGCCGTCGACGTAGAGGATGTGGCCGTTGACGAAGTTCGACGCGTCGGAAGCCAGGAACACGGCGGGGCCCTTCAGGTCCTCGGGCGTGCCCCAACGGGCGGCCGGCGTCTTGGCAATGATGAACTGGTCAAACGGGTGGCGGCTGCCGTCGGGCTGCGTCTCGCGCAGCGGTGCGGTTTGCGGCGTGGCGATGTAGCCGGGCCCAATGCCGTTGCACTGGATATTGGCCTCGCCAAACTCCGAGCAGATGTTCTTGGTGAGCATCTTGAGTCCGCCCTTGGCGGCGGCATAGCCGGCGATGGTCTCGCGACCCAGCTCGCTCATCATCGAGCAGATGTTGATGATCTTGCCGTGGCCCTTGGCGATCATGCCAGGCAGGCAGGCCTTTGACACGATAAACGGTGCGTTGAGGTCGATATCGACGACGCGGCGGAAGTCCTCGGCGCTCATGTCGAGCATCGGGGTACGCTGGATGACGCCGGCGTTGTTGACCAGGATGTCGGGCGTGGTGCCAAAGTCGGCCTCGATCTTGGCGATGAGCTCGGCGACGACAGTCTCGTCGGTGACGTCGGCAACATAGCCGTGAGCGTCAAAGCCCAGCTCACGGTAGTGCTTCTCGGCTTCGGCGACTTTGTCGGCGTGACGGGCGTTAAAGGCGATCTTGGCGCCGGCCTCTCCGAGCGCCTCGGCAATGGCCATGCCAATGCCGTAGGTGGCGCCGGTCACCAGTGCGACCTTGCCGTCCAGACGGAAGCTGTCCATAAGATCAGACATAGCGATCCTTTCAAAAGAAACGTTCATCTATATAAGTCTTGCTTTTCATACAAGGTCAGTATAGGTGAAGCGGCGTAATAGCCACCCCTTATTCCCTAAAATCAGGTGAACGTTCACTTTTAAAAGGCGAACGGTAGTCTCGCCCTTGCCGTGCGGACGTCTATTTGCTCTGTTCCTGCGCTCCCTCTGCGATCATGTTGCGGTTGTACACCAGATGCAGGTACATCGCGTCGTGCGCTGCGGTGGGATTGCGCGCGGCGATGGCGTCGGCCACGCCACGGTGGGTGCGGATGGTTTCCTCAACCAGCTTTTTGCCGGTCACGTCGATAAAGAGGGGGACGGATGCCTTGAGCACGCCCATCAGGCGGGGAACGACGAGGTTTCCGGAGCTCTCGGCAATGGCATTGTGGAACGCGGTGTCGGCGGCGGAGTAATCCTCACCGGCCTCGGCCAGGCGCTCGGATTCGTCGCAGAGCTCTTTGATACAGACGACCTGGTCGTTGGTTGCGTGCTCGGCCGCCATGCGTGCCATCTGCGGCGGTGCCACGGCCCTCTCGCACGTCAACGATGCCGGTTTCTGGATGTGCTCTTCGTTCCTCGAGATTGATGAGAAGACCACCCTCAAGTCCTGGACCGTTATGGAGACGCTCATCGGCCTTTCGGGTCTTGCCTGCGCCCTGGTGATTTCGTTCTTCGCCTAGTTCGCGTAGCTAAGCATCTTTCACCGAGTGCATTGCTCGGTACCCATTTTCACCTGATTCATTAACCAACGATTGGTACAACCGTTCAAACCAAAAGAGGAGAGCATTATGGACGAGAAGACCAAGGCACAGACCAAGGCACAGATTCAGCAGGAGGCAGCCGACCTGGTTGCCAAGCTGCAGCCGCGTTCTGGCAAGTTCCGCACCATCAGCCCCGAGATGGACCCGCTGCGTCTGGGCTCCGGCTGGACGATCGAGGACCTGGACAAGCCGCAGGTCATCATCGAGTCGACCTTTGGCGATTCGCATCCGGGTTCTGCCGGCCTGTTCGAGCTGGTCGAGGAGGTCCGTGCCGGCGTTGCCGAGGCTGGCGGTCACGGTGCCCGTTACTTCTGCACCGATATCTGCGACGGCGAGGCCCAGGGCCACGACGGTATTAACTACTCGCTGCCCAGTCGCGACATGATCGCCAACATGATCGAGATTCATGCCAAGGCCACCCCGTTCGACGCCGGCGTCTTTGTCGCCAGCTGCGATAAGGGCCTGCCTGCGAACCTCATGGCCATGGGTCGCATCAACATCCCCTCCATCGTCGTTACCGGCGGCGTCATGGATGCAGGCCCTGACCTGCTGACCCTGGAGCAGCTCGGCGCGATTTCTGCCCGCTACGAGCGCGGCGAGATCTCTCGCGAGGAGCTTGAGTTTGCCAAGCACAACGCATGCCCCAGCTGCGGCGCCTGCTCCTTTATGGGTACCGCCTCGACCATGCAGGTCACGGCCGAGGCCCTGGGCCTTATGCTCCCCGGCACGGCTCTGCTGCCCGCCACCAGCTCCGACCTGCGCGAGTTCGCCCGCGAGGCCGGCCGTCAGTCCGTGTGGCTCTCCGAGCACAACCTGTGTCCGCGCGACATCGTGACCAAGGAGTCCTTCGAGAACCTCATCATGGTCCACGGCGCCATCTCCGGTTCCACCAACTCGCTGCTGCACATTCCCGCGATCGCCCGCGAGTTTGGCATCGAGATGTCCGCCGACGATTTCGATCGCCTGCACCGTGGCGCCCACTACCTGCTCAACGTTCGCCCCGCAGGCGAGTGGCCGGCGCAGTTCTTCTACTATGCGGGCGGCGTGCCGCGCATCATGGAGGAGATCAAGTCGATGCTCCACCTCGACGTTATGACCATCACCGGCAAGACTCTCGGCGAGAACCTCGAGGATCTCAAGAACAACGGCTATTACGAGAAGTGCGGTCGTTACCTTGAGAAGTGGAATCTCAAGCGCGAGGACATCATCCGCCCGTTTGACCAGGCCTTCGGTACCGACGGTTCCATCGCCATCCTCCACGGCAATCTTGCTCCCGAAGGCGCGGTCGTCAAGCACACCGTCGTTCCGCGCGAGATGTTCCAGGCTACGCTCAAGGCCCGTCCGTTCGACTGCGAGGAAGACGCCATTCACGCCGTCCTGACGCACGAGGTCAAGCCCGGCGATGCCGTTATCATTCGCTATGAGGGACCCAAGGGTTCCGGTATGCCCGAGATGCTCTACACCACCGAGGCTATCGCCAGCGATCCCGAGCTGGGTGCGAGCATTGCCCTGATCACCGATGGCCGCTTCTCCGGCGCCTCCAAGGGCCCGGCTATCGGTCACGTTTCGCCCGAGGCTGCCGTGGGCGGCCCGATTGCCCTGATCGAGGAAGGCGACCTGATCCAAATCAATATTCCCGAGCGCTCGCTGTCCATCGTGGGTATCGCCGGCAAGGAGATGGAGCCGGCCGAGGTCGACGCCGTCCTGGCCGAGCGTCGCGCCGCCTGGAAGCCTAAGGCTAATCGTTACACCTCCGGCACGCTCAAGTTCTTTACCGAGCATGCAGTTTCCGCCATCCAGGGTGGCTACATGGAGTAGCGCCCGGGCGCATCAAATTTCCCCTCTCATAGATGCGTGGCACGAAAAGCTCCGAGCTCACACGAGCTCGGGGCCTTTTTCGTCTGGATTGGGGACGCATAGCCGGACGTAAACAATTTGCGTCTGGTAATAAGCGTACGAAAGCGCAATTTACGTCTTAATTCCGTACGCAAATCAAGACGAAAACCGTTTACGTCTGCTTTAAATCCGTACGAAAACGGTTTTCGTCTTGCAGGGCAGTTGCCGTTTCTACAGTTCAACTTCCAGTTCGGCTTTGTGCTCGTAGAGGTAGTCGCGCATGTAGGGGATGGCAAATGAGACCTTGCCGTACGAGGGAGCCTCGATAATCGATTCTCTTAACAGGCGGCTGCGGACGGAACTCACCTGTTGAGGCGTTTTGTTTAGGGCATCGGCAACCATGCTGGTCGAGCTCGTCTGCCCCAAAGACGCCATGCTCAGCAGATAAGCGATGCACGTGGGCGGAATGCGCTGCAGCGCGGGCTCAATCACCATGGCGCAGAAGCGTTCGCGTGCCGTTGCAATGCCGCGCTCGGCTTCTTCTTCTCCAATAATCGCTGTATGTGCGCGTCTCGCCAACTGCCATGCGTAGTATCCAACGAGTTGGATCATGAAAGGATAGCCTTGCGTTGCCTCGGCAAGTTGGCCGGCAATACCTGACTGCAACTCCATGCCAGACGCTTCAATGGTTTCCTCGAGGGAGTACGACACTTCGGTCACTGCCACAGCCTTCAGGTCAAAGGGGAGGGCACGGCGCAAAAACGTAAGTGTCTTTCCGTTGATGATGCTTTCAATCATCGAAGGCAGCCCAGCAAAAACAAAGGCGATATCAAGGTCTTCGCCGATAACCTGCTGAATCGCAATGGAGAGCGTTCGGACCTCATCGAGCTCTGCGTCTTGAACCTCGTCGAGAGTGATGAGCAGGCCATTTCCATTCTTGGTTATTGTCTGTCTCATGGCGTCGCGTAGCGATGGGCCGATTCGCTCAATATCTATGCTGCCGATGGATATGCCAGCTACGGTGGGCTCAAATCTGGCGTGTTTGGCCTGGAATTTGGGCTGCAGCTGTTCGAGAATGCGCTGGCAAAGTCCCTCGGTTGCGACCTCTTTTATGACCGTCCAGCCACGGCTTTGCGCCAAACGTGAGCACTCGTCAAGGAGGACCGTCTTGCCCGTTCCACGGACGCCGGCTATGCGCATTAGGCGCCCAGGGGCACCAGGCCCGTTGGTGAGGCCTTCACTGAATTCTTCAAGTACATCTTCGCGGCCGATAATCGTGGGAGGTGTTTTACCTGCTGTGGGCTTAAAAGGGTTTGTTTGCATGTGAGCCACCTTCGCTCAAGATATAGCAAGATATAGCAAAGTATAGCAAGATATAGCAAAGTATAGCAAGATATAGCAAAGTATAGTGAGATATAGCAACGTATAGCGCTGCTCTCGGGTTCTTACGGTGGTGCTATTTTCCGAATGCCGCGCGGATAAAGCGCTGGGCGAACAGCTTGTTGGCAACTCACGAGGGCTCGGGGTGCCAATTTGGGGTGCAGTAGTGCTGCGCCACGAAAAGGGCCTATCTACTACGTTTAAGCCGCAGGGGTCAACCATAGTCGGCTTTTTCGAAAATCGACAAGCTGTCTACCTGCGGTTTTGTTTTCGCACTTTTCAGCATGGTCTGGGCTCTCCGCGTTAACGTAGTAGATGGGCCCCTTTTGTGGCAAGGGGCCGACCTGCGGCTCAGGGTAGCCAAAAAAGCCACGTCCCAAAAAGACTGTTGGAAGTTGCGGTGGAATAGTTCCTGTTTTTGCTGCTGAAGGCTTTGAGCAGGAACTATTCCACCGCAACTTATGAGGGGGGGGGCGGGGGATGCGATAGTATTGCATGGTGGTATTCGATTAACCGAGGCTTCATCCGAGGGCTTTATGGAACAACACCAGCATAATCAGAGCCTGCAAGATCAGGCATACACCGCATTGCGCTCCAAGATCATCTATGCCGAGCTCAAGCCCGGCACGCGCCTTTCGGCGATTGGTCTGGAAAAAGAGACAGGAATCGGGCGTACGCCCATTCGCGAATCCTTTGTGCGCCTGCGCGAGCAGGAGCTGGTCGAAACACGTCCCAAAAGCGGCACCTACGTTTCTAAGATCAGCATGGAACACGCCGAGAATGCCTGTTTCTTGCGCGAAAAGCTCGAAAGAAGCGTACTCATTAAATGTTGTTCGGCTGCTACGCCCGAGCAAAAGCAGCGGCTTGAGCAGATTCTTGCCGAGTCCGAGTCGCTCGACCATGGCGAAACGCGTCGCTTTTTCGACCTGGACAACCTGTTCCATGAGACGTGTTTTGCGATTGCCGGCCGTCACATGTTGTGGGATTGGATGAAGAGTGTCAATACGCATTTTGAGCGATACAACTGGTTGCGTATGGTGTCGCAGGATTTGGATTGGGAGCCGATTCGTCGGCAGCACCGCCGGATTCTCGAGGCCATTAAGAGGGGCGATACCGACACGGCAAGCTATCTGGCCGAGACGCACTTGCATCTGATGCCCGAGGAGCAGGGCCCGGTTATCGCCTTGCATCCCGACTATTTTGAGCTGTCCAAAGACTCGGCCATCTAACTCGTTCCCTTCATTAGTTGCGGTGAAATAGGGATTGTTTTGCGGCTCTGATGGTGTAAACAGTCCGTATCTCACCGCAACTGCCGGGGTACTATCGGGGCACGAAAAAGCTGCGGCGCCGCTTGGAGGAAAAGACCGGAAGCAAGGGTCCATTCCTCCAGACGGCGCCGTAGCTGTTTTGGTGGCTTGGCTTTTGTCGAAGTGGCTCTGCTGGGCGTGGTCGCCAACCGAGCAGGAAAAGCGGTTCGGGGGCGTGTCGCTTCCGTCACGTTCTATCAGCATACAAGACGGTTTCGGTTCTTGTTCGTGACGGAAACGGCGCGCTTCCGAGCCGCTTTAAAAGAAAGGGGGCGAGGTCTAGGGCACGCCCCCTTTCACGATAGAGAGCTAAACCTAGCCGCGGACCTTCTTGACGACGTCCATGGCCTCGCGGGCAATCTGCTCGACCTTGGAGAAGTCGCCGTCGGCAAACAGGGCCGGCTTGACCATCCAGGTGCCACCGCAGGCGATGATGGCAGAGGAGCTCAGGTACTCCTCGACGTTGGCGGTGCTCACGCCGCCGGTAGGCATAAAGCGGTGACCAACAAACGGAGCGGCGAGGGCCTTGATGGTGTTTAGGCCGCCATACTGGGACGCGGGGAAGAACTTGGTGACCTTGAGGCCCAGGTTCTCGGCTGCGGTGACCTCGGAGGGAGTCACGGTGCCGGGAAGGACGGGCAGGTCGATGTCGATGCAGTGCTTCACGACGTTCTCGTTGTAACCCGGGGAGACGATGAACTTGGCACCGGCGGCGCGGGCCTGCTCAACCTGCTCGACGGTCAGGACAGTGCCGGCGCCAACGCACATCTCGGGCTCGGCCTCGGCCATGGCGGCGATGCACTCGGCGGCGCAGGCGGTGCGGAAGGTGACCTCGGCGGACTTCATGCCGGCTGCCATAAGGGCGTGGGCGAGCGGTGCGGCGTCCTCGACCTCATCGAGCACGACGACCGGCACGATGCCCAGGGACTCAAGCGTGGTGTAGAACTGATCGAACATGATGTTCCTTTCGATGTGAGGCGCGCGGGTGCGCGTAATTGCCAAAGAAGATTGGCCATGAGCCGGTTCCGGATTGGTTATCGGAGGCACTGCTTGGGTCACAAGCAATTTCGGAACCGGCTACGAGGCCAGTCGTGAAGGAATGCCAGACAAAACCGGAATGGGACTAAGTGGTTCTGCCTGGCCGGGGAAAGCGGGGAGCGAGCTGCAGGGGTATTGGTATGGGAAACTGCAGCTCGCGGAATGGGGAGCGAATTAACGGGCGACGCGGGTGCCACCGTCGGCGGCGTTTGCCACGGCGGCAATCTCGTCAGCAGTCACCAGGTTGGAATCGCCCTTGATGGTGAGCTTGAGGATCGAGGCCGCAATGGCGTAGTTGACGGCAGCCTGCGGGTCAAAGTCGTTGATGAGGGCATGGACGAGTCCTGCGTTGAAAGCATCACCGGCAGCAACGCCCTCGAGCACGTGCACATCGTGAGCGGGGGAGAACCAGTGCTCGCCGCTCTCGGCGTCAAAGAGCATGCCCATCCAGATGGAGCGTTCGACGCAGGAGATGTTGCGAACGACCGAGGCGACCTTTTTGCAGCCGTACTCGGCGCAGATCTGACGGGCCATCTCGACATAGGTGTCGCGCTCCTCGATGCCGTGGGCAAGGGAACCAGAGGCGCAGGTCATGCCGAGGCCGGCAGGCGCATCCTCGTCGTTGGCGATGCAGATGTCGACGAGCGGCAGAAGCTCCTTCATGGTGGCCTGCGACTTCTCGGGCGACCACATCTTGCCGCGATAGTTCACGTCGCACACGGTGGTTATGCCCTTGGCGCGGCAGACGGCGAGCGCCTCCTTGCAGGCGGCGGCCATCTCATCGGAGACGGCGGGGGTCACGCCGGAGAAATAGAAGACATCGATGCCCTTGAGGATCTTGTCCCAGTCAAAGACGTCGCGCTTGGCCATGTTGATGGCAGAGAACTTGCGGTCGTAGACGCAGCCGTTGCCGCGCTGCGAGGCGCCGACCTCAAACACATAGCAGCCAAGACGGTCGCCCTGACGCACGACGCGCGTGGTGTTGACGCCGTAGGCCTTCAGCGAGCGCAGAGCGCACTCGCCCAGACGGTTGGCCGGGACAACGGAGACGTAAGCGGCCTTGTCGCCCTGGTAGGCCAGAGAAAGCGCGGTGTTGGCCTCGGCGCCGCCGTAGCGGACATCAAACTCGGTCGCCTGCTCAATGCGCAGATGGTCTTTGGGCGAGAGCCTCATCATGATCTCGCCGAAGGTAAGAACCGTTTTACCCATGGTCGCGTAGCTCCTTCTTGCTCGTGCGTACACCTTTGATATGGCGTTGGCACGCAGGTGCCAAGACGGTAGGGTGCGTCTTTGCACCTGCGTGCCAACGCTCACCGAAATCGGTTTACGAAATCGGTTTCGTTTCGAGTTGTAGTATACTCACCTACAGCGTTTTGCAACCGAGATTTTTAAAAAAATGCCTAAAATGGCTCAGACCGCCGACAATTGGGAAACGGGGTGCGTTATGGCGCAGATGAGAATCAAGGACATTGCCGCCGAGGCGGGCGTGAGCCCGGCCACGGTCTCGCGCTATCTCAACAACCGCCCCGGGCAAATGACCGAGGAAACCCGTGCTCGCATCGCGGCGGTTATCGAGCGCACCGGCTATCGCCCGCGTGCCGCCGCGCGCAATCTACGCAGCTCGCGCACCAACCTCATCGGCGTGATCCTGGCCGACATCGCCAACCCGTTCTCCAGCGCCATGCTCGAAGGGCTTTCCGTCAGCGCCGCCGCGCGCGGCTGCTCGCTTATGACGGCCATTAGCGGCAACGATCCCGCTAAGGAAGCAGAGTCGCTCACCAGACTTATCGATGCCGGCGCGGACGGCCTGGTCGTCAACACCTGCGGAGGCAACGACGAGGCAATCGCCGCGGCAGCGGGGCGCCTGCCCGTTGTGCTGCTCGACCGCGATGTTGCCGACGGCGGCATCGATTTGGTGACATCTAACAACCGTGAGCTGGTCGCTGGCTTGGTAGACGCCTTGGCTGCTGCGGGCAGCGAGCGCCTGTGCCTGCTCACCGAGGCGAGCGACGACAGCCCCGTGCGTCGCGAGCGCGCCGAGGCCTTTACTGACGAGCTTTCGCACCGTGGCCTTGCGGGCGAGGTTATCACCTTGGCCGACGGGGGCGCCACGGGCGTCAGCCGCCTGGACGAGACCATCCGCGACTATGCGGGCAAAAAACTCGGCCTCATTGCCGTCAACGGCCTGGTCTTCCTGCGTCTGACCGAGGCGCTGGCGCAGCTTGGTCCCTCGCTGCCGGCGGGGCTCAAGATCGCGACGTTTGACGACTACCCCTGGAACCATGTGCTCTTTGGCGGCGTGACCACGGCCGCGCAGGACACCCTTACCATTGCCGAGCGCGTAGTCGAGCGTCTATCCGAGCGCATCGACGTCGTTACCACTACGGTGGGCGATGCCGCAAAGCTCGCCCCCAAGCGCATCGAGGTTCCTGGTCACATTGAACACCGCGCTTCGACTTCGCGCTAGCCGCTCGTTCGCAACGGCCTGTTCGCGCACGTTTTTTGAGCGCTTGATACGCTTTAACCCTGCGGAAACATTTTTCTGCGATAGTATCTGCGATACAGACCAGTCGAAACCCGCCCGAAAGAAAGGGGAGCGACATGAACCAGCAGAACATCGATTACGTACTCCGCTCCGTAGAGCAGCGTGACATCCGCTTTGTGCGTCTGTGGTTTGTCGACATTCTCGGCCGCCTCAAGAACTTTGCCATTAGCCCCGAGGACCTCGAGGTCGCTTTTGAGGAGGGTATTGGCTTTGACGGCTCCGCCATCGAGGGCTTTGCCACGCCCGAGGAAGCCGACATGCTCGCATTCCCCGATGCTTCGACCTTCCAGATTCTGCCGTGGCGTCCGAGTCACAACGGCGTCGCCCGCGTGTTCTGCGATGTGTGCACCCCCGACCGCAAGCCGTTTGCCGGCGACCCGCGCGATGCTCTGCGCCGCATGTTCTACAAGGCCGAGAAGGCGGGCTATCTGCTCAACGTTGGTGCCGAGCTGGAGTATTATTACTTTCCCGACGAGCACACGCCCGAGCCGCTCGACAACGTGGGCTACTTCGATCTTTCGGTGAGCGATGCCGCTCGCGACCTGCGCCGCAACACGGTCCTCACGCTCGAGAAGATGTCCGTGCCCGTGGAGTACACCTTCCACGCCGCCGGCCGCTCGCAGCATGGCATGAGCCTGCGTCACGCCGAGGCCCTGAGCATGTCCGACGCCATCACCACGGCCAAACTCATCATTAAGCAGCAGGCCTACGAGAGCGGTTGCCACGCCTCCTTTATGCCCAAGCCGTTGGCGGGCGAGGATGGCAGCGCCATGTTTTTGCATCAGTCGCTGTTCGACCACGACGGCAACAACGTCTTTTGGGGCGAGGGCGACGAGAAGTACCATCTCTCCGACGTTGCCAAGCACTACATGGCCGGCATCTTGGCGCACGCGCGCGAGATCAGCGCCATCACCAACCCCACGGTCAACTCGTACAAGCGCATCACCACGGGTGGCGACTCCGTGCCGCAGTACGCCACGTGGGGCCTGCGCAACCGCGCGAGCATGATCCGCATCCCGGTCTACAAGCCCGGCAAACAGCTGTCCACGCGCATCGAGCTTCGTAGCCCCGACCCCATGGCCAATCCGTACCTGGTCAACGCCGTCACGCTGGCGGCTGGTCTGGACGGCATCGAGCGTAAGCTGGAGCTCCCGCCCGAGGCCACGGCCGAGACACTCAAACTCACCGACCGTCAGATGCTCGAGGCCGGCTACACGCCGCTGCCGCGCTCGCTCAAAGAGGCGCTCGACGTCTTTGAGGACTCGCAGTTTATGAAGGATGCCCTCGGCGAGCACATCCACAGCTTCTTCCTCAAAAAGAAGCGCAACGAGTGGCATAAGTTTGAGTCCACGATCACCGAGTGGGAGATCAAGCATTATCTGGCGAACTCCTAATCGCGCTGGCTTGTTCCAGTACGATTGAGCTCATTTCCTTGGAGGCCGATATGTCCGAAAAGAGTGCCCTGTTCATGGCGCGCACGACGCGCTTCCACGAGTTTGCCCGCAGCTTGACGACCACCCTGGGTGTCGAGGTGAGCCTGGCTACCCCCGATTCGCCGACTGCGGCGCACGACTTTGACCTGCTGATCCTCGATTCCGACGGCATCCGCAGCGACCGCATCGATCAGATTGCCAAATGGCTCGACGACCGCGGCGGCGTCCCCATGCTGGTGATCGTTGACGACGAGGCGCTCGGCACCCTGCGCCTGCCGAATCACGCGCATGCCGACTTTGTATGCCCCACGGCGACGCCCAACGAGCTCAAGGCTCGCGCGCAGCGCCTGATGGGCGAGGAGGAGACCGTCACCGCCGACGATGTGCTCAATATCGACAACCTCGAGATTAACCTGGCAACCTACCAGGTGACGCTCGATAACGAGCCCATCGACCTGACGCTGATGGAGTATTCGCTGCTGAGCTTTTTGGCGACGCACCCCAACCGTGCCTACAGCCGCGAGGTGCTGCTGCACCGCGTGTGGGGCTTTGAGTACTGCGGCGGTACGCGTACCGTCGACGTGCACATCCGACGCATCCGCTCCAAGGTGGGCCCGCAGATCGCGGCACACATCACCACCGTCCGCGGCGTGGGCTATCTGTTTAAGGACTAGATTTCCACCACAAAGGGGACAGGCACCTTTGTGGTGGTTTTGACGCAGGTACGGGTTCCTTTCGGGTTTGCAGAAGAACTTAAGCCTTCCTAAAAGATTGCGTTCTCATACACGTGCACCCGCATATTGGGGTACAACTCAACGTGAACAATGATGGCCCGCCACATGTTTGGCGGGCCTTTGGTTATTTGACGAAAGGATCGCAGCCATGAGCGAGAACGATTCCCAGCGTCCCCAGGATGTTGGCAATGCCGGCGAGACTCAGCAGCAGCCGCGCGTGCAGGTGGAGTCGACGCCTGCCGGCAGCAACATTCCCTACGTGCAGGCTTACGACACGCAGACCGGCAAGCCGCTGGGCGGTCAGCAGGTTGTAAACAAGCACACGGTGGTTAAGACCAAGACCAAAAAGCTGCCGATCTTTATTACAGCACTCGCCGGCTGTGCCTGCGGCGCCCTGCTGGTCATTGCGCTCATTATGAGCGGCACGCTCAACATTGGCGGCGGAAAGAATGCCGTGACGGCGGGTGCTTCGGGTTCATCGACGCAAAAGATTACGATTGATTCCGAGGACACCACACTTGCCGAGGCCGTCTCTGCCAAGGCCCTGCCCTCCGTGGTTTCCATTACCGCCACTTCGAGCGGCAGCCAGAATGGCTCGCTTTCGCAGTCTGCCGACGAGTCGGACAACTCGGGCAGCGTCGGCTCGGGCGTTGTGCTCGATACCGAGGGCCATATCCTCACCAACAACCATGTGGTCGATGGTTACGACCAGTACGTGGTGACCATGGACGACGGCACCACCTACGAGGCCGAGTTCGTGGGCAACGATGCTTCGAGCGACCTGGCCGTCATCAAGCTTAAGGATGCAGACGCCTCTAAGCTCACGCCGATTGAGATCGGTGATTCCTCCAAGCTCAACGTGGGCGAGTGGGTTATGGCCATCGGTTCGCCGTTTGGCAACGAACAGTCTGTTTCCACGGGCATCGTCTCGGCGCTCTATCGCTCCACGGCCATGAGCTCTACCAGCGGCAACACCATCTACGCCAACATGATCCAGACCGATGCCGCCATCAACCCGGGCAACTCCGGCGGCGCGCTCGTCAACGACAACGGCGAGCTCGTGGGTATTAACTCGCTCATCGAGAGCTACTCGGGCTCCAGCTCGGGCGTGGGCTTTGCCATTCCGGTCAACTATGCCAAGAATATTGCCGACCAGATCATCGACGGCAAGACGCCGGTTCATCCGTACCTGGGCGCCACGCTTTCGAGCGTCAACGCGCTCAACGCCCGTACCAACAAGCTAAGCACCGATAGCGGCGCGTATGTGGCGAGCGTCGTCGAGGATGGTCCCGCCGCCAAGGCCGGCATCCAAGAGGGTGATGTCATTACCAAGCTGGGCGACGACGAGATTACGAGCGCCGATGGCCTAATCATCGCGCTGCGCAGCCACGAGGTGGGCGAGAAGGTCGAGATCACGCTCATGCGCGGCAAGGAAGAGAAGAAGGTCACCGTCGAGCTAGGCTCTGACGAGGAGCTGCAGAACCAGCAGCAGGACGACAGCGCGACCGACACCGGCAATGGCGGCATTACCGACGAGCAGCTGCGCCAGTATCTGGAGGAGCTGCTAGGCCAGCAGGGCCAGGGCCAGGGCTACGGCCAGGGTTACTAACGAGCCGCACATACCGATGCCAGAGGGGGCTGTCCCGTCAATGCGGGACAGCCCCCTCTTTTCTCATCGATCCGTTGGGGATGGAGGAAACCGGATCATTTGGAAATGGCAAGGGCATGAGTTGATCGCGCTATCCACCCCGGTCCGTCGGCTGCCGATTCGGTGCGGTTTGAAAGGGCGATTCGGCCCCATCGTGACCGGTGGTACTCTAGTATCCGTTTGAAATCGAGCGAAGGAGTGCCGCTATGGAGCAATCGAGTCTGTTTGGTGACGGCGTGGACATCGATACCGAAACGCCCGCGAGCGCAGATGCCGCCGCACCGACCGACGCCCATGCCCAGGCGGCAGCGCGCGCGGCCGAGCTGCGCCACGAACTCGATTACCACGCCTATCGCTACTACATGCTCGACGCGCCCGAGATCACGGACGCCGCCTTTGACAAAATGCTCGTTGAGCTACAGGAAATCGAGGCATCCTACCCCGATTTGGTGACGCCCGACAGCTATACCCAGCGCGTGGGCGGCTACGTGAGCGAGCAGTTTACGCCGGTCACGCACATGGCACGCATGTATTCCATGGACGATGCCATGGATCTGGACGAGCTCGACGCATGGCTCCAGCGCACCGAGGATGCGCTCGGTGCCGGCAGCGTTACCTATACCTGCGAGCTTAAGATCGACGGTCTGGGCGTGGCGCTTACTTACCAAAACGGCACCTTCGTACGTGCGGCCACACGTGGCGATGGCACCACGGGCGAGGACGTATCGCTTAACGTCCGCACCATCAAGGATGTGCCCATGCACCTGTCCGAGCCGGCGCTCGCCCACATGGGCGCCGACCGCGAGCGCACCATCGAAGTACGCGGCGAGGTCTATATGCCCAAGGGCAGCTTTGTTCGTCTGAATGAAGAGGCCGATGCCGAGGGGCGCGACCCCTTCGCCAACCCGCGCAACGCCGCCGCCGGCAGCCTGCGCCAAAAGGATCCCAAGGTCACGGCGCGCCGTGACCTGGCCACCTTTATCTACGCTATTGCCGATACCGACCCGCTGCACGTCCACAGCCAGCGCGAGTTTCTGGACTGGCTGCGCAGCGCCGGCTTTAGCGTCAACCCCAACGTTGCCCGTTGCGCCACGCCGGCCGAGGTCCACGAGTTCTGTGCCCAGGCGCTCGAGCACCGCGGCGACCTGGATTACGACATCGACGGCGTGGTCGTAAAGGTCGACAGTTTCCAGCAGCAGCTCGATCTGGGCTTTACCGCCCGCGCGCCGCGCTGGGCCATTGCCTTTAAGTTCCCGCCCGAGGAAAAGCAGACCGTCCTGCGCGAAATTCGCATCCAGGTGGGCCGCACCGGTGTGCTCACGCCGGTCGCCGAGTTCGACCCGGTGACGGTCGCCGGCTCCACCATCGCGCGCGCCACGCTGCACAATATCGACGAGATCCGTCGCAAAAACGTGCGCGAGGGCGACACCATCATCGTGCACAAGGCAGGCGACGTGATCCCCGAGGTCGTGGGCCCGGTGCTCGATAAGCGCCCGGCCGACAGCGTTGACTGGCAGATGCCCGAGGTCTGCCCCGTGTGCGGCAGCCCTGTGGTCCACGAGGATGGCGAGGTCGCTTACCGCTGCGTCTCCATCGACTGCCCCGCGCAGCTCAAGGAGCGTCTGCTCCACTGGGTGAGCCGCGGCTGCATGGACGTCGATGGCCTGGGCGACGAGATCGTCGACAAGATGATCGCTGCCGGCCTGATCCACGATGTCGCGGACTTCTACCAGCTCACGGTCGACGACATTGCAGGCCTGGACACGGGGCGCACCTATGCCAGCTCCAACAGCAAAAAGGGCGTCAAGAAGGGCGATCCCATTCCGGTAGGCCTCAAGACGGCCGAGAAAATCATCGCCGAGCTCAACAAGTCCAAGAGCCAGCCGCTCGGTCGCGTGCTGTTTGCCCTGGGCATCCGCCACGTGGGCAAAAGCGTGGGCGAGGTCATCGCCGAGCGATTCCTGTCGATTGACAAGCTCATCTTGGCGAGCGAAGAGGATATCGCCGAGTGCGAGGGCATCGGTCCCAAGATTGCGGCGAGCGTCAAGCAGTTCCTGGCCGTGCCCGAGAACCTCGCCGTGCTGGAGCGCTTGCGTCAGGCGGGCCTGTCGCTCGAGGTCGACTTGGGCGCCGCGCACGCGCAAGCCGCAGCCGACGCTGGCGTGGCGGGCGAGCTCGCTGACGCACAGCCACTCGCGGGCCTGACCTTCGTGCTCACCGGCACGCTCGTCAACCGCACCCGCGACGAGGCAGGCGCGGCGCTCAAAGTGCTCGGCGCCAAGGTTTCGGGCAGTGTGTCGAAGAAGACGAGCTATCTGGTCGCCGGCCCCAAGGCGGGCTCCAAGCTCACCAAGGCCGAGCAGCTGGGCGTACCCGTACTGGACGAGGACGCGCTCGAGCAGATCTTGGCTACTGGTCAGGTGCCCCAGGCATAAGGCATCAATAGTCAAATTGAAGAACCGCCCGGAAGCACGATGCTTTCCGGGCGGTTCTTATTTGGACGGGGCAACCGGCACCGTGATCTGCGTCACGTAGGTCGCTGGGTCGTCGCTGATGATGTCGTCGATAAGGGCGATTTCGCGTTGCCCCGCTACGCCATCAGTTTGTCAAAAGCTCCGCGGCGGTTGAGTACGGTAAATGCGACAACACAGATGACTGCCGACAAAATCGATCCGCACGGCGAGGCGATGCCCATGGGAAACAGCGTGTCGGAATAGGCGTTCGACAGCAGCCACGCGCCCGGCACGCGAATGAGCGCTACGGCCAGCACGTTGTGCGCAAAGCCAATGTAGCTCTTGCCGTATGCAGCGAAAAAGCCGCTAAAGCAAATGTGGATGCCGGCAAAGATTGCGTCGAAAATATAACTGTGCATATAGCCGGTGCCGGCCGCGACCACCGCGGGGTCCTTGGCAAAAAAGCCGATAAACGCCGGCGCCACCAGCCACATCAGCACCGTGATTAGGCAGCCGTACACTACCGATATGGTCATGGCGTCCTTGAGTACCTGACGTGCACGGTCGCCCTTGCCCGCGCCGGCGTTTTGCGCCGTGAGCGCGCTGACGGTGGCACCCATGGAACTCGGCACAATGAACAAGAAACTGATCATCTTTTCGACCAGGCCTACGGCGGCGGCGTCGACGAGCCCTCGGTGGTTGGCGATGACGGTGATGAACATAAACGCCACCTGGATGCAGCCGTCCTGCACGGCCACGGGCACGCCGATTTTAAGGATGCTGCCGAGCACCTCGGGCTGGGGGCGTAGGTCGCTGCGCTTAACGTGGATGTTCGTGCGACGGCTCTTGAGCCATACGAGCGCGAGGGCAACGCTGGCCGTCTGGGCGGTCACTGTGCCGAGCGCCGCGCCCACGGGGCCGAGCCCCATGTGCCCGATAAACAGAAAGTCGAGTGCGATGTTGATGATGCATGCCACGCCAATCACGTACATAGGCGAGCGCGAATCGCCCAGCCCGCGAAAGATGGCCGAAAGAATGTTGTATGCGGCGATAAACGGAATGCCGACAAAGCAGATACGCAGGTAGGCGGCGGTGCCTTCGACTGCCTCGGGCGGCGTGCCAATGAGCGCCACAACCTGCGGGCATAGTGCAAACAAGATGACGGCCAGTACCATCGAGACGCCCATAAACAGCGTAATGGTGTTGCCGATGGCGGTCTCGGCGCGATCGAAGCGACGCGAGCCAACGGCGTGGCCGACGATGACCGTCGTTCCCATGGCCAGGCCCACGAGCGTCACGGTAATGATGTAGAGCGTCTGCGCGCCATTGCCCACGGCGGTGATGCCGGCGGCGCCGCTAAACTGCCCCATCATGTACAGGTCGGCCATGCCGTAGAGCATCTGCAAAAAGTACGAGAGCATATAGGGCAGGGCAAAGACCGCGATGGTCTTAAGGACATTGCCGCGTGTGAGGTCGTGTTCCATGGGCGGGGCTTTCTGGCTTGGTCTGTTTACGTACCAGTGTAGTGAAAACCCTACAACGATTGTAGAGTCAAGGTTTGAGTCGAAGACAGGGCGAAAAAAGTCACGCTCCAAGCACGATGCTTTGGCCCTCCGTGCCGCTCACCTCGCCTCTAACCATCACAACATTCGACGGTTTTTGCCAAAATCGGGAAAAGCATTGAATGTTGTGATGGTTTTTCTGCCACTCGACCGGGTGGAATCGCTTTCTTGCGCACGAAGGTGTGCGGACCCGTGGGCAGGGGAATAAGGTTGGTTATCCGACTCCATTGGAGGGCTCATGGACCTGCCGATCGTCCTGTCCCATAAGACTGCCTGGCTGTACCACAACGTGGCGCGCCCGTCCGAGCCGCTCTCGCGAGCAAGCAGTCTATACGATGAGGACTCGCTTGCTAGCGAGGCGGAACCGACCGCGAGCCTGCCCAAATTGGGACTCGATGCCAAGGGGCTGAGGGCTTCAACGGCAGTTGGGATCGTTGCCGACTATCTGGTTTCTCTTGGTATTCCACGAGAAGAGCTCAATCATATCGACACGCTCGTCAACTTCGATTTTGAGCGCTCGACGCCGGCTGGATTTAGGTGCCACGTGTTTGGGGCGCCGGTACCTCCAGACCATCTTATCGAGGTGGCAGAGGGCCTTCTAGTGGTTGATGAGGCCATGTGCTTTGTCCAAGCGGGTTCGTGGATGAGCGAGCCCGAGCAGTTGGAATATGGCTACGAAATCTGTGCCCGATACCATTTGAATCATCTGTCGACAGGCGATTATATCGAGATGGGACAGAGGTATACCGTCGCCGATTTGATTGCTTATTGCAATGAGAACCGATCTCGTCAGGGGGCCATACGCGCGGCCGCCGTGCTCAAGCGCGTGCACGATGGCGCGCGGTCGCCCATGGAGACGGCCACCGCAATCATGGTCGTAGCAAAACGTTCCCAGGGAGGGCTGGGATACGCCAAGATCGAGCTCAACCATCGGGTCGATGTTCCCAACGAGTTCAAGTATCTCGCAAAGGCCGGGTATTTCGAAATCGACGTATATGCGCCTGCGAGCGGTACGGGGATTGAGTACAACGGCTCGGACCATCTTGATAAACAGCGCAGTGCGTCGGATGCGGAGCGCATGACCGTGCTGAGCGCGCTGGGCTTTAAGATGATCGTCCTCACCGGGACTCAGTTTGCCCACCAGCTGCAATTGCACCGGGCGATGAACGCCATCGCGCTCGCTATGGGCCTTAAGTGCGACCGAAGCGAAGCGTTCCAAAAGCGGCAGAACGACCTGCGAGAATTCGTGATTCGGCACTGGGGCGGCGGCCTTTAGGGACGTTCCGGTCCTTCTGCGGGGTGCCGTGGGCAGGCAAGCCATCACAACATTCGACGTTTTTTGCCAAAATCGGGAAAAGCATCGAATGTTGTGATGGTTTGTATGCTGAGGATGGGCTTGGAAAGTCCGTTTTGCTTGAAGCGACCTGTCCTGTCGTACGGGTGTCGGCATGATTCTCTCGTGGGGGTATTATGTTTTCTGAAGAATAAAACGCCGCGTGAGGGGAGGGCTGCGTGGACGGGCACGTGCAACATGACGGCTTTGGCCGTGATATCAACTACCTGCGCATTGCCGTTACCGACAAGTGCAATTTCCGCTGCATCTATTGCATGCCGGCCGATGGAGTGGCGCCCCGTGCACACGACGAGCTGCTCAGCGCCGAGGAAATCGCCCGCTTTGTGCGCTTGGTGGCGGGAGAGGGCATTCGCCGCGTGCGCCTGACGGGTGGCGAGCCGCTGGTCAGCCGCCGCATCATTCCTCTCATTCGCGACATTCGCGCAATCCCGCAGATTGAGGACATCTCGCTCACCACCAATGGCGCCCTGCTGCCCAAGCTGGCGCCGCAGCTCAAAGATGCCGGGCTTAACCGCGTTAATATCTCGCTCGACACACTCGACCCTACGCTGTTCGGAAAGATCACGCGCCTGGGTCGACTCGAGCAGACTATGGCAGGCATCGATGCGGCGCTGGCTTGGGGCTTTGAGCCCGTTAAGGTCAACTGCGTTGTGGTGCGCCGACTCAACCAGGATGTGGCGGCCCTTGCACGGCTGACCGTCGACCGCCCCATCCACCTGCGCTTTATCGAATACATGCCCATTGGTGACGAGCGCACGAGCTCGCATTGCGCTGTGGATCCGCATGCTCCCGCGCTCAATCCCGAGCTGTGGGATGCGAGCGATACCGTGCCGAGCGACGAGCTGCGGGCGCGTATCAATGCCGGGGCCGCCGCGGCGGGACTGGGCGAGCTCGAGCCGCTCGACATCAACGACGCTCCTGCCGGCGCGGGCCCTGCGCGCTACTGGCACTTTCCGGGCGCGGCGGGAACGGTTGGTTTCATCAGCGCCATGTCCAACCATTTTTGCGCGAACTGCAACCGTCTGCGCCTGACGGCCGATGGCAACGTGCGTCCGTGCCTGTTCAGCGATGCCGAGTATTCGGTGCGCGACGCCCTGCGCCGTGGTGATGATATGCAGGTGCTTTCGATTTGGCGCGATGCCGTGGCCCACAAACCGCAGGAACACGCGATAATTGAGGGCACGCAACGATTTATGTCCCAAATCGGAGGATGATCATATGGCCAAGAGCAGGTACGCCGATGCCACCAAGGCCGCTCGCAGGGCCGCGATGTCTGCCCACAAAGACGCGGCCGCGGCAAGCGATGCCGACACGTCCGTGCAGCCGTCTGTCAGCGCTGTCGTCGAGCCCGCCCGTGACGCCCGTCGCGATGAGCTGACGCATGTGGACGCCAAGGGTGAGGTGCGCATGGTCGACGTGTCCGACAAGGCCGAGACCCATCGCATTGCCATCGCCGAGGGCACCATCCTCATGCATCCCGAGACGCAGGCCATGGTGCTGCAGGACCGCGCCAAAAAGGGCGACGTGCTCGCCTGCGCGCGCGTGGCGGGCATCATGGCCATCAAGCGCACGAGCGACATCATCCCCATGTGCCACCCGTTGCTCATTACCAAGAGCAAGTGCGACATTGCGCCCATCGCTGCGGCGGGGACGCCGGCCGAGGACGTGCCCGAGGGCTGGGCGCCGGCGCGCGCGGACGGACAGGTTGGCTTTCACGTACTGGTTACGGCCGGCGTAACGGGCAAGACGGGTATCGAGATGGAGGCGTTGACCGGCGCGAGTGCCGCGTGCTTAACGATCTATGACATGTGCAAGGCGGTCGATCGCGGCATGGAGATCGTCGACGTGCGCCTGTTGCACAAGGAGGGTGGCCGCTCGGGCGTGTGGGATCGTGCAGAGCGTCAGGCTGCTGCTGTTGAGGCTGCTGCCGCAGACGGCGACGCTCCCGCGAGCGCACCCGTCGCCGTCGCGCCCGCAGCTCCGGCCCCGGCCGTCCCCGCGATTGCGTTTATCGGCTACCAGAACTCGGGCAAGACCACGCTCGTCGAGAAGGTTATCGCCGAGCTCACCCGCCGCGGCCTGCGCGTGGGTTCGCTCAAGCATCATGGGCATCACGGCTTTGATATCGATGTACCCGCTAAGGATACGTGGCGCCATCACCAGGCCGGCTCCAAGCACGTGGGCCTCATCTGCGCCACGCGCTGGGCGGAGTACGCCGACACGCGCGAGGAGGACGAGATGCCCGCGCGCGAGCTGTTGTCGCGTTACAACGATGTCGACGTGGTGATCATCGAAGGCTACAAGACCGAGGGCTTCGACAACATCGTGGTCGCGCGCTCCGGTGTCGACCGTCTGCGTGGCAAGAGCTCGCTCGACCTGGTCGACGGCCGCACGCTGGCCCTTGCCTGCAATGAGGCCCTGGCGCGTCAGGCCTTCGACGCCGGCTTTGCGGCCCGAGCCATCAACATCAACGACGCCCGAGCCATCTGCGACCTCATCCAAGACCATCTGGCCTAAAACCTGCCAAAAAGGAACAGGTTTATTTTGGCAGGTTTTATCTGGGCAAACGTCACTTCCACCACAAAGGGGCCAGGCACCTTTGTGGTGGTTTTGCTTTGGTCGATGTGTGGGATATGCCTTACAATCTACCAAGTAGTTCATGACGGGCGAAAAACGGAGAGAAGGGGCTTGATGCGTCCTTAATGTTTCATGCGGATAGATTGATTTGACAGACGGTGGTGAATGCCCGCCGTCCACATTCGTATGAAACAAGGAGTCTCCATGCCCGCCTCTCTTTTCTCAAAGCCTCAATCATCGCTGTCCGCGCAGGCCAAACGCCTGGTGGCGATGCGCTTTCTCATCTACACCGGTTTTCAGACCAGCTACTTCATCGGCGTCATCGGAACGCTCACCTATGCAGACGATGCCTCAGTCGTGGCGACATCGCTGGCCGTCCTTTTTATGAACGTATTCGTGATCCTGGGATCCTTTGCGGGTGGAGCGGCGCTTGACGCTTGGGGTCCGTGCCGGCATTTCCGGGCGAGTATCGTCGCCACGTTGGCAACCGGCGCGGCAATCCTCGCCTTTGGCAGCGCGACCGGAACAGTCCTTGCCGGCGCGGTGCTCCTGGGCTTTGTGATGGGGTTCACCCAGCCCATCGCCACATCCTATCCGGCCTACCTCACCGACGATCCCGTCGAGCTCAAAGACATCAACTCCGCCATCGCCATGTTCTCAAACGTGAGTATCATCGTTGGCCCCACACTGGGCGGCTTTGTCGCGGCGGCCGCATCGTCACGCGCGGTGTTCGTGCTCATGATGATCTTTACCGTACTGGCGCTCGTCGCCGGTTGGGGCTTTAGGCCGCAAGCAGGTCGTGCCGCCGCGCGCAAAAGTACTCCCGCGGATGGCAGCACAACGGCAAGTACTGCCAGTCAAAACTCCGACTCCAGTAAATCCACCCGCGCCACCTTCGCGACCAGCATCAAGACGGTCTTTACCAACAGCGTCCTCGCCCTGCTGTTCTGCATTATTTTCCTTTCGAACTTTGGCTATGGAGCTTTCGATCCGCTGGAGTCGTTCTTCTACCGCGATGTTCTGCATGTCGGTGTTGAATGGATGGGCTGGCTCTCGTCGGCCAGCGGTGTGGGCGCGGTGCTTGGCGCCGTTGTTGCGCTCCGTTTGCCGCCGCGCTTCGTCAGCCTCAAAACGCTGCTTGTGGCACTCATGTCCGTGGGCCTAGGAAGCCTGGTTTACGTGGGGACGCCGTATGTAGGTGTGGCGCTCATTGGCCAGATTGCCCTGGGTGTGGCCTGGGGCGTCGTCAACCCGCTCCACAACACGATCGTGCAAACGACGGCCCCGCTCGAACAGCTCGGTCGCGTGAACTCGGTCATGGGCTTTGGCAACATGTTCGCCGGCGTGGCCCCGCTGGCGATTGCCCCGTGGCTGGCGGCGACGTTTGGTGTGCAGCAGACGCTCATCGGGGCGGGCATGGTCGTGACGGCGGTTCCCGCGGCGCTGCTGCTGTTTGGACGCCGGCATTTGAATCGTGCCGCAAAGCAGTAAAAACCATCACAACATTCGATGAAAATCGCGATTTAGCCGAATAACGTCGAATGTTGTGATGGTTTGCGCTCCGGCCAGGCCACCCTTCGGGTTCGGCCACCACAAAAGGGGCCAGGCACCTTTGTGGTGGTTTTGCTCCAAAGCGCTCCGTGCGCGCCTTGGTATACCATGTACACCATTTCCAGCCACATTCAGCACCGTCGCACAACCCAGAAAGGCCCCCATGGACGCCACCTTCAGCCACATCAAAGCCGTGTTCTGCGATATCGACGGCACACTGCTCACGAGCCAGCACACGGTGTCCCCGCGCACCGTGGCGGCGATCCGCGCCCTGCGCGAGCGCGGCGTGCTGTTTGGTCTGTGCACCGGGCGCGACGCCCAGGCGACCGAGGCCATGTTTGGGCTCTGGGGTATCGAAGGCCTGGTAGACGTGCTGGTGGGCTGCGGTGGCGCCGAAGTCGTCGATCGCGCGCACGACATCAACGAGCTGAGCTATCCGCTGCCGGGCGAGACTATCGCGCGCATCTGCGAGCACATGGCAGGCCTGCCGGCAACGCCCGTTTGCCCTCGGGATGGCGTGCTCTATGTGCCCGAGAGCAATGCATGCGTCGAGCATCTGTCGCGTGTCGATGGCGTGCCTTACAAGGTGGTCGACTTTGCCGAGTTTTTGCGCGAGCCGCAGACCAAGGTGATGTTTACCATGGCGCCCGAGGTAATGCCGCGGGTGATTGAGCGGGCGTCGACATTTGCCGATGACACCGTTAAAGCGGCGGCTCTGCAAACCACGCAGCGACTCTACGAGTTCATGGATCCGCGCGTGTCCAAGACGCGCGGCCTTGTGCGCGTGGCGGAGCTCAACGACATGGAGCTCCAGAACATCTGCGTGTTCGGCGATGCGGACAACGACACCTGCATGGTGGCCGACGCCGGCGTGGGCGTGGCTATGGCAAACGGCAGCGACGCTACCCGTGCCGCCGCCGACTTTGTAACCGCGAGCAACGACGAAGACGGCATCGCGATCTTTATCGAGGAACATCTGCTGTAGCGCTAGGGCAGAATCACCACAAAGGGGACAGGTGCCTTTGTGGCGGCCTCAGGCGATTTGGGCGAATTGATGCCTAAAATCTGCGCACAAAATCAAATATGATTGTCTGAACATCACGCTTCTAACCACCGATGGGTTAAAGATATTCTCATCAGTTTAGTAAGGTATTCCTGCTGGCTAATGACCTACCGCTCACGGTCGATTTTCGACCGTTCACAGGATGTCTGCTCTTGAGCAAAATGTTGTGCAAATAAATAAAATGCTATTAAAAAACTGATAACTAACTTAATTACCAGTACAAACAAGAAATAGATAGCGAATAAACGAAGGCAAATCTGAACAATTATCAAGAGAATTGAGAACTCGCTACAAAACTGTCCATATTTGTTGCTCAGATGTTCAAACAATCATTAAAATAGCATTACTAAGCGTGCGCAATTACAGATTGCGCAGATACGTTTGATAGTGAAAGAGCAAGATCGCGGTCTCTTGGGGAGGAGACATCGATGAAAGCGAATTCAGATAAATCTAAGCAGCGTAAAAAAGCGACGCGCCGTGTACTGGCAGGCGTTTTGTGCGGAGCCTCCGTTTTGAGCCTGGTGCTGTCGCTCGTCATGCCCCCAATCTCGCAGGCCATTGCCAACGATGCCCAGACGGTTTCTACCGAAGAAACTGTGATGGGGGGGGGTTCCTCAAGTGAGTCTACTGATGTAGAAAACACCAACAATGGGGATACCGAAAAGCTGAATAGTGATGATGCCGAGAATGGCGCGAGCGAAGACGCCGCTGCCGCGGGACTGCCGTCCGACGACGCGGAGGCCAAGGGCGCCGCGCAGCCTTCCGATGATGAAACTAACGATGAAAACGCTATCGCTCCCGCTACCGTCAGTGCCGATGGCTATAACGAGGTGAAAGGTAATATTGCTGAGACATTTACCAATGGCGGCAAGTTCCGACTGACGGATTATGCCTATTCGGATAAGCAGATCACTATCAGCAAAAACACTGCTATCGATCTTGCGGGACACATGCTCTACCGTGGTTCCGGCAACAAAGACTCCTTCTTTGTGGTCGAAAACGGAGCCACACTCACTATCGAGGATTTAGGTAAAACAAAAGACGAACAGACCCTGGTCGAAACGACGGCGGGTCATCTTGCGTCTATGGAATGGGAAGCAGGAAACGGCTCTAATAGTGGCACTCCTAAGAGTCTTACTTACTTTGAGACCAAGAGCACGCCCAATCAAGATGGACTCGGCACAACCGAGACTACGATCAGGCATGTCGTTACGGGCTTTGGCGCTATCGATGCGGCATCGGACAGCGGTTCCGTAAAGCATGTGGTCACCGTTAAAGAGGGCGGCACGCTCGATCTCAAGGGCGGCATGATTACCACGGCCGCCAATCTGAGCGATGACGGCCATGTGATTTTTTCTGAGGGTAAAGTCAAAATCGAAGGCGGTTACGTCACCAATGGCAACGGCGGTGGCTGGGGCGGTGGCCTGTGCATAACGGGCGAGAAGGCGGGCGCGAATGCCAGTCTCGAAATGACAGGCGGCGTGGTCGCGGGAAATAAGTCGGGTTCTGGCGGCGGCATCTATGCTGACAAGGGAGCCACCCTGAAGCTTACGGGCGGAATTATCTCTGGCAACGCTACGTATGAAAACACTTGCAACAGCGGCGGCAGTCCCGAAAATGGTTATGGCGGCGGCGTCTTTACCAAAAATGCTTGCGTTAGTATCAGCGATTCGGCAAGCATTACTAACAATCGTGTCGATTCCAATATCTCTGAATCGTTTAACAATGGCCTGCTCGGTGGCGGTGGCATTGCATGTGTAAATGGTGGCAAGCTCAGTATAACGGGTGGCTCAGTTACTGCTAACTACTCCCATGAGGCTGGCGGTGGCGTTTACGCTGGTTTTTATAACCAGACCATCGAGTTTGAAATGAGTGGCGGCACGATTGCCGGCAACGTGGCGGAGAACGCTGAGGGCGGCGGTTTGCGTATCGCTGGCGGTGACAACACTGGTACGATGGCAACAATTAGCGCTGGTGAGAACAGCAGGATTTACATTACGAATAACAAAACGATGACGGGCAGCACTAAAGACCGCGGTGGCGACTGGGGCGGCGGTGGCGTCTTTATCCAGCAGGGCGGCAAGCTCAATATCGTAAAGACGCTGATCACTCAAAATGATGCTGGCGGCTGGGGTGGCGGCGTTGCTGCCTGCCCCACGGGCGAGACGATTGTCTCGCACTCAAATGGTGCCGCAATCTACAACAATACGGATCATGGTTTAAGTGATCACATGTCTGCCGGTGGTAATGGCAAGAACGAGGACAGCGATGCTGAGTACATTACCGATCCCTTCAAAAACGCCGGCCACAAGGATTTCTTCCTCGTGCGCAGGAAAGGCAGCGATAAGACGGTCGCAGTCGTTCTTGGAAAGATGCTTGGCAATCGCTCTGCTGGCTGGAAGGGCACCTGCGATGGCCAGGAGATCACTATCGATCCTAATGGCGGTGCCGAGGCCACGTACATGTTCGGCTTGGAGGCCCATCCGACTGAAGATGCCATAACAAAGGCACAAGCCGCAGCTACGACCATCATCAGCGGCAACTACTCATACACCCATGGCGGCGGCATCATGACCAACGGCGATCTCACCGTCGGTGAAGTCAGTGAACTGAGCGTTTATCCGAACATGAGGCTCAACGCCACTAAGGTGCTTGTAGATGCAGACGGAAACTCGCAAAAGCTTGAGGGACACGGGTACAAGTTTAAGGTGCTCCGCGAGGATGGTGCCACTGAGCCTTCTTGGAAAGATGACGACACATTTGATATGGGCGATTGCAGTGTTGCGGGCGAGGCGACTGTTAATCAATCAAACGGCAATATCACCTTCGACTCTGGCAAGGACTATTCTTCGGGACAATACGTTTTCTATCTAGTTGAGGAACCCATCAGCGGTCAAAACGAATTGGACACCAGATTCGATAAGACCATTTACAAGATCGTAGCAACAGTTGATAGCAATCCGTACAAAACTAAAAAGCTCATGAGGATTGATATTAATTATTACAAGGTAAATGGAGTAATCGTCTATAAAAAGGGCGAGAAGGACATCGACTTTAAGCAACTAAATTCCGGTTACTCCGTTGATTACTTGAATGATCGCACGACAGCTGTGGTGACTATCGGTGACAGTAGCGACAACCCGACCTTTACCAACAAAATCGTGCCGTACGCCTCTACCGGCTTTTGGACGCCTGCGGCGACTAAGGTCGTTAAGGGCGGCGAGATGAAAGAGTTTACACTTCAGCTTGCGACCGATGACAGTTTTCAGAAAATTATTCGTGAGACCAAAACTACTGGCGATAACAAGAAGCAGACGCTTTCGTTCTTAGATGGCTCTGATAAGGGGATTAAGTACTCGCTCTCTGATATCACGAAGAATCCCTTCACTGCCGGTGACCCTACGGGCCGTGGCGCTTCCAAAACCTTCACGTACTATGTGCGCGAGAAGAATGAGAGCTCAATTTTCTCGCATTACAAGTTCGATCAGTCGGTCTATAAGC
Source organism: uncultured Collinsella sp. (assembly GCA_900541195.1). Lineage (GTDB taxonomy): Bacteria > Actinomycetota > Coriobacteriia > Coriobacteriales > Coriobacteriaceae > Collinsella. The sequence goes on from UQIY01000002.1 coordinate 80,229, forward strand.
TTGACGTCACGATGACGGATCAGAAAGATGGCACGATCACTGCCACGAAGGTGACCTACACCCAGATTAAGGATGCTGACGGTAATGCCATCGACGAAGGCAAGCAGACTCCCGTGGATTACAACGATGGATCCGATACTACCAAGCCCAAGTCCACCCCCACCTTCATCAACACCTACTCCACCTCTTTGCCCCTTTCTGGTATGTCGGGCGTCACTCTGACGTACCTTGCCGGCGCGGCGGTGCTTTGCGTCGCTGCAGCCTGGATGCACATTCGTCGCAAGGCGAATGCGAAGGGAGGCGAGCGTCGTGAATAAGAAAGTTTGCTCCTTCCCGATCTTGTTTGCGCTGCTTGCCCTCCTGATCGGCACCTGCGCGGTTGTGTTCCCCGCATCCGCGCAGGCCGCGCCGACCTCGACCGGTTCCATCACGGTGAGCGGCACCGTGGCGCGCAGCTACGACGCCTACCAGATCTTTAGCGCCAACGTCATCGATGGCGACAACGACGCTAAAATCGCCACCGACCTTGCCTGGGCAAGCGATGCCGTGCGCGACGCCGCGCTGCCTGTGCTGCACAGCGCCGGCATGTCCAAATCCCAGACAACCGCGCAGGAAGCTGCCGAGTGGCTCAACACCGATTCCCACCTTACGAGCGCGCTGAGCGCACAGCTCGCTCGTTCTCTCCAGAGCTCCGGCGCCGTGTCCATGGCCCTTAACGCGGGCACAGCGGCCGAGCTGCCCTGTGGCTACTGGCTCATCGTCGCCGACGACGACGCCATCGCCCAGGGTGAGGCCGGCACCGCGCCGATTATGGCCCTGGTGGGCGGCAGTGCCGTCACCGTCAAGCCCAAGGCGGCGACGCCCAAGGTCCAAAAGCACGTGCTGGAGGACAGCACCGCCGCCTGGCAGAAAGCTGCCGACGCCACGGTCGCCGACGACCTGTACTGGCGCCTCTCTGCCACGGTCCCGGTGGGTCTTACCGCCTACGACACCTATACGGTGCGGTTCGTCGACACCTTGAGCGCGGGGCTCGACCCCTCCAAGGTCGCCGCGAGCATGCGCGTGTACGTGGCGGCGGGCGCGGACGGCGGCTTTGACGCCGTCTCAACCGGTAAGGACGGGCGCGCCGGCACCGAGCCCGCGAAGGGCTGGACCGACATCACAGCCCAGTGCGCTACCAAGGTAGCGGCCGACGGCAAGACCTTCACCGTGCGCACCGGCGACCTCATCGCCGCGCTCGGCGGGGCCGACGCCTTCACCGCGGGCGCCCGCGTGGTCGCCGTGTACAATGCGCCGCTCAACAGCGCATGCAGCCACGGCATCGCGAAGGGCAACCCCAACGAGGCCTACCTGCGCTACCCGCGCTCTCCCTTTGCCGACCAGTCCGGCGATGCCGGCTTTACCCGCACGCCGAGCGATGACGCGTGCGCCTACACCTGGGATCTCGCGCTCATCAAGCGTGGTAGCGACGGTGATAAGCCGCTTGCTGGGGCGGTCCTGAGCATCGCCGACGATCGCGGCCGCACGCTAGCGGCCGACGGCACGTGGGATGCGGAGGGCAAGGCCACCGTCGCCACGGGCGAGGACGGTCGCGTGACCGTCTCGGGCGTGGACTCGGGCAAGCTGGAGGTCCGCGAGCTCAAGGCGCCCAAGGGCTACACCGCCTTTGAGGGCACGCGATCCGTGACGGTCAAGGCCGAGGGCCTGGACGTTAAGCAGGTGGCTGCCGCCAAGCCCAAGCTCACCGTCACAGCCGAGTCGCCCCTGCGCGCCGACAGCGCGGACGGGTCGACGGGCAGCCTGGAGGCATCGCTCATCAACACGCCCGCCGGCACGCCCCCTAGCATCTTCACCGGAGGCTTTATGCCCTCGACTGGCGATATGGCAATGTACGCCGTGGCCGCCGCAGCGGTCGCCGGAGCTGCACTGATCGTAGTCGCGCTCTTGATCAAGCGGGGAGGTGGCAGCCATAAAGAGTAGCTGGCAGCCCCACCGAGAGCGGGGCGAGACGTAGCGAAGCAGATGCTAAGACACGGACAGATGATGACCGATCGAATGAGAACCAACCGGAAAACGGAGGAAAAGAAGATGAGCATGAGCAAGAACATCGCACGCCTGGCAGTAACCGCCGGCCTCACAGCAGCGTTGAGCTTCGGCGGCGTCATGGCCCCGGTGACCATGGCGTTTGCAGAGGGTGCGGCGGGTTCGACCGTAACTTTCAATGACCCTACTTATCAAGAGACTACGACCTATAAGGGCATCCAGATCTTTACGGCTAATGTGAGCGATTCTGCTGTTACCAACATTCAGTGGGCCGGCTCTTCTCAGGTCGAGAAGGATGCAATTCGGGATGTTGTTGTCAGTGCAATTGATAAAGCCGTGAAGGCAGAAGATTCCACCAAAAGCTACAGCAGCAATAACGCACAGGAGGCTGCCGAATGGCTGAATGAACATGCTAAAACAAATGAAGCTACAAAGGTTGCGAGCGACAATGTTCTGAATGTAATTGCGAAAAAACTGAATACCGCTGCTTTTTCCGGTGCATGGAAGGCGACTAATCAGGACAATAAATCCCTTTCCGGCCTTGCCGCCGGCTACTGGCTCTTCCTCACCGATAACACGACAAAGTCCGATAACGAGTCGACTGACGCCTTTACCTCGCCTGTGTATGCCGTGATTGACGGTACGAATACGACGGTGACAATTTCCCCCAAGAAGAGCGTCCCCACGGTCGAGAAGAAGATCCTTGATGATGACTCCAAGTTGAAGGACGTTAACATTACTGACCAGACTGGCTGGGAAGATTACGCCGACTCTCAGATCGACCAGGAGGTCAACTATAAGCTCACCGGCACCATCGCCAGCAACTACGCCACCTTCAGCACCTACGCCTATAAGTTCACGGACGTGCTTTCCGGTGGTCTCGACTACGTCGACGGCTCGGTTGAGGTGTATGCGCTCAAAGACGGCGCTTACACCACGATCGATGCTAGCAAGTACGACGTTGCTTGGGCCAACAACACTCTGACGGTGGACTTCAAGGTCGACGGCACCAAGAAGGGCCTCAAGGACGTTGACGGCTTGACCGCAGACACCAAGATCGTCGTCTTCTACAGGGCCAAGCTCAACGGCAGCGCCGTGATCGGTAACTCCACTGATGGCAGCAAGGGTGGCAACCCCAACACCGTCACGCTCACGTACTCCAACAACCCGTATACCGAGAGCGCGGGCACGACGATTGGAGACACCGTCGCTGACTTCGCCTTCAAGCTCAACCTCATCAAGGTCGACCAGGGCACTGAGAAGGGCCTCGCGGGCGCCGTCTTCACCATCCAGTCCCATGACGCGAACTCCAATGGACAGTATGTTGCCTCGAAGGCGGACACTACCGCGGGCGTTGTCGCGGGCCAGCTCGTACCCGATGTCGACGCTAACAACCTTCCTGACTACGTGAAGTTTACGTCCGGCGACAACGGCCTGATTGCCGTCTCCGGCCTCGATGCCGGCTCCTACACGGTGACCGAGGTCAAGACCCCCGACGACAGTAAGTACACCAAGGCCGACCCCTTCACTTTCACCATCACCCCGACGTATAACGACAGCACGATGAAGGTGACGGGCCTTGAGGCGGAACCCTCCGAGGATGACGTGAACCGCACCGACATCGCTTTCTGCAAGCTTGATGATGTTACCGGCGACAACGTTCTTCAGAAGGATGGTGATGCTCAATTTGATGTCAACAAGGGCGAAATCATCGTTTTCGTCGGCAACACCAAGTCCGTCGGCCTCCCGCTGACCGGTCTCAACGGCGTGACCTTCACTTGGATCGCTGGTGGCGCGGTGCTGTGCATCGGCGTGGCGCACCTCATCCGCAGCCGTAAGCAGGCTGAGGAGTCCGAGCAGGAGTAACGCTCGCTCACCCATCCCTTTGGCAGGTGGGAAGTGATGGCCATGAGACTTGCGGACACTTTTCTCGTCCATCGACGTTCTTGCTTTGCCATTCTCTTTTCGGGGCAGACTCCGCACTGGAGTCCGCCCCGTTTTGTATCTGCGAGCTCGCGCTGCGCTATCCTGCTTGGTACAGCTCTCTAGCGCAACCTGACGAAAGTGGTGTGGCCGATGTCACGTGCAAACAAACACTCCAAGCCCGCGGGCGGCAAGCCCCGCCGCAAGCGACTGCCGCGCTGGGCCGACCGGCTCATCACCATCGTCATCATCCTTATTGGCGTGGGCCTTATGACCTGGCCGTGGATCTTGGACCGGCTCGAGGCCTCGGGCGTGTTCAACCAGATCAGCACGGTGTCCAGCACCGTGGACGCGTTGTCTGCCGAGGAGCGCGAGCGCATTCTGCTCCAGGCTCGATCCTTTAACGAGCAGCTGGCGGGCGAGGCCACCGAGCTCCCCACCGACCAGATTGAGCCCTACGCCCAGCAGCTCATCTTTGACCGCGATCCCATGATGAGCTGGGTCGAGATCCCCTCCATCGACGTGAGCATGCCCATCTACCACGGCACGAGCGAAGAAGTCCTTATGGCGGGCGTCGGCCACCTGGAGGGCACGAGCCTGCCGGTGGGCGGCACCTCGACGCATTGCGTGCTCACCGCGCACTCGGGCATGCGCAACCTGAGCATGTTCGACGACATCCATTCGCTGGAGCCCGGCGACCTGGTGCTGCTGCACACCATGAACAAGACGCTCGCCTACAAGATGGTGGACTCCGAGGTGGTGCTGCCCGAGGAGATGGAGTCGCTGACCATTGAGCCCGGCGCCGACAAGGTGACGCTCGTCACCTGCACGCCCTATGGCGTGAACGACCACCGCCTGCTGGTGCATTGCGTACGCACCAAGTACAGCAAGAATGACGTCGACAAGCAAAAGTCGCTGGCCGGCCGCCACTGGGGCAAGCGCGAGTTTGCAGTGCTCATCGTGGTCGTAGCCATTGTGCTGTTGCTGCTGGACACAGTGATCCACGCGGTCCGCAAGCGCCGCAAGGCCAAGGCCTCGGCATAAGACATTCTTCAGAACCGCCAGCCCGCCGCCTGTCAACCGCCGCCCTCGTTACGTTTTCGCTGCATTTAGGTAAAGCACCTGCTCCAAGCGGCGTTGCCTTGTATACTAGAGCGGTTTATCTGTTATGCGGAAGGGAGCGCCTATGGCACTCAGCGAGAAAGACGTGCGCGGCATCGCCGAGTACGCAAAGATCGCACTGACCGATGACGAGCTCACCCAGATGACGTCCTACATGAACGACGCCGTCCAGATGCTCGAGCCCGTCTTGCAATATGACTTGCCCGACGTGGAGCCCACGTTCCATCCTATCGGAAGCCTGTCCAACGTGATGGGCGATGACCTGCGCGAGCCCGAGCGCGACCTGCCGCTCGACGTTGCGCTCGAAAACGCCGGCAGCGCGCGCGACCGCTACTTCCGCGTGCCGTCCATTTTGGGAGAGGGGGAGAGCGAGTAATGGCGCTAAGCTTCGATTCCCTTACCGCCGCCCAGATCGCCGCGGGCGTTGCCGCCGGCGACTTTACCGCTACCGAGGTGGCCCAGGCCTCCCTTGCCGCCATCGAGGCGCGCGAGGGCGGGGTCCAGGCATTCCTACAGGTGGCGCCCGAGCTTGCGCTCGAGGCCGCCGCGCGCGTTGATGCCGACCGTGCCGCAGGCAAGCCGCTGCCCCCGCTCGCGGGTGTGCCGCTGGCCATCAAGGACAACATGAACCTCGTGGGCACGCGCACCACCTGTGCTTCCCGCATGCTCGAGGACTACCAGAGTGTCTACACCGCCACCTGCGTCCAGCGCATGCTCGATGCCGGCTGCCTGCCCATGGGCAAGGCCAACATGGACGAGTTTGCCTTTGGCAGCTCCACCGAGAGCTCGGCGTTCCACCGCACCAACAACCCTTGGGATACCGAGCGCGTGCCCGGCGGCTCCTCGGGCGGTTCCGCTGCCGCCGTCGCCGCGGGCGAGGTTGCGCTCTCGCTGGGCTCGGACACCGGCGGCTCCATTCGCCAGCCGGCGTCGCTGTGCGGCGTGGTGGGCTTTAAGCCCACGTATGGCGCCGTGAGCCGTTACGGCGTTGTGGCCTTTGGCTCGTCGCTCGACCAGGTTGGCCCCTTCGGCCGCACGGTCGAGGATGTCGCGCTAGCCATGAACGCGCTTACCGGCGCGGGCCACGATCCGTACGACTGCACCAGCCAGGATTGCGCCGTCGACTTTACCGAGCATCTCAACGACAGCATCGAGGGCAAGCGCGTGGGCGTTATCCCTGCGTTTATGGAGGCCGAGGGCCTGACGCCCGAGGTCAAGGCCGCTGTTCAGCGCGCCGCCCAGGAGCTGCGGAACCAGGGTGCCGAGTTGGTCGAGGTCGACCTGCCGCACCTGGACGCCGCCATCGCCGCCTACTACGTCATCGGCCCGGCCGAGGCGTTCTCCAACCTGGCCCGCTTCGACGGCATTCGCTACGGCTATCAGGAGGAGGGCTGCGCCAACTTGTCCGACCAGAGCTCGCTGTCGCGCGCCCACGGCTTTGGCGCCGAGGCCAAGCGCCGTCAGATGCTCGGCGCCTACCTGCTGAGCTCGGGCGTGTACGACAAGTACTACTACGCCGCGCAAAAGGCCCGCACGCTCATCACGCGGGACTACGACGCCGCATATGCCAAGGTGGACACCATCCTCATGCCCGCCTCGCCGCGCACGGCCTTTAAGTTTGGCGAGATCAGCGACCCCACGCAGATGTACCTCTCCGACCTGTACACCATTTCGCTCAACATCTGCGGCAACGGTGGCATCTCGGTGCCGCTGGGCCTGGGCGAGGACAGCAAGCTGCCCGTTTCTGCCCAGCTGGTGGGTCCGGCCTTTAAGGACCGTCAGCTGCTCACGTTTGCCCGCGCTCTGGAGCGCGGCTTTGCCGATGCTGCTACGGGTGCGCCCGCGCTTTCCGTCGCGCCCGATTTTGCCGGGAAGGGAGGCGAGCTGTAATGAAGGAGCTTTCCGAGGTCCTGCAGGATTGGGAGGCCGTGATCGGCCTGGAGATCCATACCGAGCTCACCGCACTCGATACCAAGATGTTCTGCAACTGCAAGCTCAGCCACGATGACGAGCCCAACGCCAACGTGTGCCCGGTGTGCCTGGGCCTGCCCGGTGCCCTGCCGGTGCCCAACAAGCGCGCCATCGAGAGCATTGTCAAGGCCGGTCTCGCCACCAACTGCGAGATCCAGCGCCACTCGATGTTCTACCGTAAGCACTACTTCTATCCCGATATGGCCAAGAACTTCCAGACCACGCAGGGCCCGGTCGCCTTTGCCATGTACGGTCACCTGGATCTGGACGTGACCGGTCGCGGTGCCGCCGAGCGCCCCGATTGCGCGTTTGGCGAGGCCGAGGCTCAGAGCCTGGCGAGCGCCTCGGCCAACGCCGAGGGCCCGTCTCTTATACACATCTCC
>UQIY01000003.1 GCA_900541195.1 uncultured Collinsella sp.
ACAAATCCAAGTTAGACCATTTCAAATGGTTCGATGTCTGCCCGGATGCGACACTGAAGTAAGTGTCCATCCTCGCAGTATCCGGTTCTCAAGGTGCACGCCTGCGCCGGTTCCCGGTCCGACCGGGCCGCGCGGCAAGGAGATATATTGCCAGACCGGAGGGGCCCCGGGGGCGGGAATCTGGCACTCCATATTTTGTTCACAAATGAATCGATCCTTCAGTTGTTCCACTGAAGTCATGTCTGAAGCATCGGCTTCTGGTATTGGCGATGACCAGCTGGTTTATAGGTGTTGAGGCGTCGGCCATCTCTGCTGGGCTACTTTACTCTAAAGACATTAGGTTTTGGTTTCCTGTCGGTAAAAGGCTGGTTTTGGCCGCCAGGCGTCCTTATATATAGAGAAGATCTGGTTCGAACCCGCGTCGCGACAACAAATAAGCGACCGGCATCCGCCAGTCGCTTTTCTATTCTATGGTGGGCCATCAGGGGTTAGGGCCCGCTGCGCGGGCGGCCGCTGCGGCGCTTTCGCGCCTTGCGCGCTGCGCTGGCAAACGCTCACGCGTTTACTCAGCTCCGCGCCCCGACGGGTTCGAACCCGTGTCGCGGCAACAAAAAAGCGACCAACCGAAGTCGATCGCTTTCTTTTCTATGGTGGGCCGTCAGGGGTTCGAACCCTGGACCTTGGGATTAAAAGTCCCCTGCTCTGCCAGCTGAGCTAACGGCCCGCGGGTGGCATTGTACCACGGTCTGGGACTATTCCCAACTCCATTGGCCGTTCTGGAAAATCACAACTTCGCGTCCATCGGGCGTAATGCCTACAATATCGATGTCGTCCGTGCCAATCATAAAGTCGACGTGCGTGCTCGAAACGTTGACGCCATGCTCCAAGAGCTCCTCTTTGGACATGTCATATCCACCCTCAATGCACTCGGGGAAGCCGACTCCCAGCGCAAGATGACAGCTGGCGTTCTCGTCATAAAGCGTGTCGTAGAACAGAACGCCACTTTCGCGAATCGGCGTGTTCTTGGAAATGAGCGCGACCTCTCCCAGATGAGCAGCGCCCTCGTCAGTATCGATGATACTTGCGAGTGTCGCCTTTCCCACACGGGCGTCGTAATCCACCACACGACCGTTCTCGAACTTGATCCAAAAATCGTCGACCTTGTTACCGTGATGGATAAGCGGCATTGCGGAATAGACGATTCCGTCAGCACGCATACGATCGGGCGAGGTGAAGACCTCCTCGGTGGGGATGTTAGGGAAGAAGGGGTGACCGTCGGGGGTCTCGCCCTTACCGCCGGCCCACTCATGCCCCTTCGTCATACCAATTACCAGGTCGGTTCCATTCGAAGCGGTATAGCGCAGACAGTCAAAACGATTGTCGTTTAGGAAGCGCAAGTTCTTTTCGAACGCCGCGTCATGAAGCTCCCAGTCGCTCTCCGGGTCCTGGCCATCGGCGCGAGCGGTGTGCAGAATCGCATTCCATAGTTTATAGATTGCAACCTCATCGGCGTCTCCCGGGAACACCTCGCGCGCCCAAGCCACGACCGGAGCGCCGGCGATGCACCACGGATTGATGTTGTAATCCAGTCCACGGCGGAAAACTTTGCACTGCGTATTCCTCGCCTTGGAAGCGGCAGCGGGCTTGGCAGGATCGATGCCCTTGAGGGCTGCAGGATCCGCACCCTCAATAAAGATAAAGCAGGCACCGTCCTGGGCCAGAGAATCCAGCTGTATGCGCTTCCACTCGGGCGTCTGCCCAAAATAGCTTTTCTCGACATGCTCGTACGCAAGCCTCGTCACGGCGTCGTCGGCCCAGATGACCGTCACGTGACCGGCACCGGCGTCATAAGCCTCCGCAACCACCACGCGCGCAAATGACGCGCACTCGACGGGAGACTGAACGACGACCTCCTGGCCGGGCTTAACGTTTACACCCTTGCGGACAACGAGACGCGCATAATTTTTAATCTTGGGCTCAAGGGTCTTCATGCCCTCAAGAGCTTCCTCGACCGTTAGGGCAGCTCGAATCATGTGCCACTCCATCTATCTATAGAACAGTAAAAAGGCGCGCCGCAAAAACGACGCGCCTTATATCTTAGCGATATGTATGGATACAAACGCTACTTCTTCTTGGAGTCCTTCTTGTCCTCCTCGGCAGCCGAGCGCTCGATAAGAGCGTTGAGCTTGTTCTCGGACATGCCCTCGGCCTGCGCGCGGTACATGTTGCGCAAGGGACGAATACGAACGAAGTCGTAGATAAAGTCACCCAGGATGATGACATAGGACAAAACGATGCCGACCATCTGAACAGGACTGGACACCGTGCCGCCGGGAGCGAAGTAGAGCGAAGCCCAAATTGCCACGACGAGTACCATGCCGATGGCGAGCACGGCCCACCAGATACGACGGCGCTTGGTGTAGTCCTCATCCTGCTTGAGAAGAATATTCGACACCGTATAGATACGATCCTCGCGAGCACGCTGCTTGGCCTTGCGGGCGCGCTTCTCCTCCTTGGAAAGGCCTTCCAGGTTTTCACCCTTCTCGAGCTCTTTGCGGCGAGCTTTAGACGAAGCCGGCACGACGCGAACGGAGCTCGCTGCTTGGCGGGCGGGTTTAGCAGATGCGGCGGACTTGCGCGCAACCCCGGTAACTTCGTGGGATTGCGTGCGCTTGTTCGTGGCGCTACGGGTACTCACTTATGCGTTCTCCTTCATGCTTGTGAACTGGGAGCCCGTGATGATCTGGAAGGCCTCGCGATAGCGCTCGGACGTGCCATCGATGACCTCGGCGGGCAGGTGCGGGGTCTCCCCCGTCATATCCCAGTTGGCCTTGAGCCAATTGCGGACGAATTGCTTGTCGTAGCTAGGCTGGATCTTGCCCTCCTCGTAGCTGGCGGCGGGCCAGAAACGGCTGGAGTCGGGCGTGAGGCACTCGTCGATCAGCGTGACCTTGCCATCGATAACACCAAACTCAAACTTGGTGTCGGCAATGATGATGCCACGGGTCGCTGCATACTCGGCAGCAGCCTTGTAGATCTTGAGAGACAGATCGCGAATCTGCGTGGCGATGTCCTCGCCAACGATCTCGCAGCAACGCTCAAACGAGATATTCTCGTCGTGATCACCGATCTCGGCCTTCGTGGACGGCGTGAACAGCGGCTCGGGAAGCTTGGAGGCCTCGGTCAGACCCTCGGGCAGCTGGATGCCGCAGACGGTGCCGTTCTCGTCATAGGTCTTCTTGCCCGAACCGGTCAGATAACCGCGGACGATGCACTCGATAGGAATCGTCTGGGCCTTCTTGACCAGCATGGCGCGGCCTGCGAGATAGTCACGATACTCGGCAAACTCCTCGGGGAAATCCGCCGGATCGATGGAGACGAGGTGGTTGGGGACGATATCGGCAAACTTGTCGAACCAGAATGCCGAGATGCGGTTGAGCACCTCTCCCTTAAACGGAATCTCGTCGGGGAGAATAAAGTCGAACGCAGAAATGCGATCGGTGGCGACCATCAGCAGGTTTTCGCCGGCATCGTAGATATCACGAACCTTGCCACGGGAATCCGGACGACGCTCCATCGTTGTCACGTGAGTCACTCCTTACCTAAATACGACAGAAATGCGGGTTCTTTCCCGCATGTTTTCGCAAACTCGGAGCGGCAGGAACGCGGCCCCTCCTTCACCGAATAGCGAAAAGCTAGTGCTCCATTGTAGTAGATGCCGCGTCCGCCGTGTGCTCGCGAGGCAGATGAATCGTAAAAGTCGTACCCTTTCCAAGCTCCGACTCCACGGATATGTAGCCATGGTGACGCTCGACGATTTGCTTGGTCACGGCGAGGCCAACGCCCAGGCCGCCGGCTTCGCGGGCGCGGCTGGCATCTGCGCGCCAAAATCGCCCGAAGATGCGCGACAGGTCGTCCTTGGCAATACCGATACCGGTATCCGAAACGGCAATACTGACATGCTTGCGGTCACTGAGCACCGACACCACGACCCAACCGCCCTCGGGGGTGTAGCGCATGGCGTTGCTCATGAGGTTGATGACGCACTGCGTGATCATGTCGGGATCGGCCTCGACGACATCGTCGTGACCTTGGGTCTCGTCAGCAAAGCGCAAGCGCAGATCGCGGTCAACAAATAGGCGCTCCTGAGCGTTGACGATAGACCGCACAAAGGGAACCATGTCCACCGGTTCGAGATTGAGCGGCGCCGTGCTGTTTTCCATACGCGATAGGTCGAGCATCTGCTGCACCAAACGAGCCAGGCGGCGCGTCTCGGAAGCGACCGTCTCCAGATGCTCATCGTCGGTGGGATACACGCCGTCCTGCATGGCCTCGACCGTTGCAAGCATGGCCATGAGCGGCGTGCGAAGCTCGTGTGCGACATCCGAGGTCAGGCGCTTTTCGTGCTTCATATCTTTCTCGAGCGAGGTGGCCATCTCGTCAAAGGTCTCACCCAACTGATCGATTTCATCGTCGCCGCGCAAACCGGTACGAGCGGACAAATCGCCGTCGCGAATTTGCTTGGCTGTGCTGGTTATACGATGAATCGGTCTGGTAAGCATGCGCGACACGAACGATCCGATAACAACTGAGATGCAGACCGCAACAACCGCGGCAAGGGCCATGGCGTTAAAAGTCTTTTCCCTAAACGCAGAATCCGCCTTGGTGAGCAGGGCATCGGAGCCGATAGCCCATAGCTTCACCTGTCCGACATGCTCGCCAGAAGACGTTATGATTTCGACGTTGGCAACGCTATCGGAGTCGGTGGGCGCCGACGAGACCGGGCTATGCGAGGCCTTTTTACCGCTCGAGCTGCTCGACGCCGATTCGCTCTCGCGCACATCGGCGGTCGCACTTGCCGAAGGCCATGAGTCGTCATAGACGACAACGCCCTTTTTGTTGACAACCTGCATACTCAGGTCGTCGGACACCAAGCTCGATGTCGCGACCGTGCGTAGCTCGCCCGCAGTCCAGTTGCCGTTTTCCTCGTACGACGTCGCAAGCTTTTCGGCGGCAGAATTGGCAATCTCGACGATATTGGAGCGCGTGTAATCCGAAAAGACGGTACCCCACACAACGGAGACAACGCCCACCAGCACCAATACCGTCATGAGCGACGTCAGGGCAAAAGCCAAGGCCATGCGCGAGGGATAGCTCATCGCTGGCCGTGAATCGGAACGAGGCGTGTTCCAACTTGCCTTGGAACCCGCCTCGTTCTCCTGCTTATGCTTTTGCCCAATTTCAAAGCGCGCAGGTGTCATATGTGATTTCCCTATTTCTCGTCCGACTTATCGGTCTTGGCCGGAGCCTCGAAGCGATAACCGACGCCGTGAACGGTGTAGAGCCACTTAGGCTTCTTGGGGTCGTCGCCCAGCTTGGCGCGAAGGTTCTTGACGTGACTGTCGATGGTGCGCTCGTAGCCCTCAAAGTCATAGCCGAGCACCTTCTCGACCAGCTCCATACGGTTATAGACGCGACCGGGATGGCGAGCAAGCGTGGTGAGCAGCTTAAACTCGGAAGCAGTCAGGTCTACTTCCTTGTCCTCGACCAAGATCTTGTGGCCCGAGATATCGATGACCAGATCGCCAAAGTCGAGCACCTCAACGGCGGGCTCGTCTGCCTGGTGAGCACGACGGAACAGGGCGCGGACGCGGGCGACGAGCTCACGCGGCGAGAACGGCTTAATCAGGTAGTCGTCGGCACCAAGCTCAAGGCCGATGATGCGATCCTCGATCTCGCCCTTGGCCGTCAGCATAATGATGGGGACATCCGAGGTGTCGCGAATGGTGCGGCAAACGCGCTCGCCGGGAATCTTGGGGAGCATAAGGTCGAGCACAACCAGGTCGAACTGGTGCTTCTCGAACTCCTCGATCGCAGACTGGCCGTCCCCGACGCCAACAACCCAGTAGCCCTCGCGCTCGAGATAGGCAGCGACAGCGTCACGGATTGCCTTCTCATCCTCGACCAGCAGAATCTTTTTTGCATCTGAAGCCATAACACGGCCCCCCTGTCTCAATTAGCTAAGAACAAGCCCATTTTAACGCACCTATGCCCACCGAGCACCGCTACAGTGCGGCGGCTCGGCGGGCGGCACTCACAATTACAACGCGTTTATTCCCCCGTTGGCGCCCTTTTAACCCCTCGGCGCTAAAGAGAGAACAGGCGGGCGGTAACCGTCTCGGGAATTCCTTGGCTATTACGCACCGTGGCATAGGTTAAAAACGTATTCGATTTACCCGCCGTAGCTGGATAATCGCCATATTCGAGAGCGCGGTCGGGCGACAGCAGCGAACCATAGGTTTTGGCGGAGGTATCGATCAGAAAATGCGATGCCTGAACCTTAACCAGATATTTGCCTTTTCTGCCGGCAGCACACGCAAGCGGCTCGCGCGACAGGAATAGGAACGTCCCATTCTCGTTACCGATATAGGTGCCCATGTTGCCTAGGCTCCCCACGCCGCTATAGGTGGCCTCGATGGAGAACACAAACGTGTCGCCCATATATACGGCCTCGAAGGGAGACACCGATGAGGGAAGGACCAGCTGAGCCCTCTTGGTATTGTTGCCGTCCGTCAGGTCGATCGCCGTCATGCCGTAGTAGACGCCCTCGTCGTTGCGCACACGCGGGGAAATGGTCAAGATGCCGTCACTCACACGCGGGGCGGATGCAAAGCGGCCCGTTGACTTCCAAATGGCCTCGGCCTTTGCCTCGTCGAGCGAGCGGCGGTAGCAATACGAGTCGTGACTCGTCTTATTGCCGCCTGCAGCAGGCATCTTGTACCAAATGACGGACGATTCGAACGCCGTAAACAGCGGCGGGTCGTAGTCCTTGCCGCCTCGGTCGAGCTCGACCACATCGCCGACAAGCGACGCACCTGCCGTATTTTGCGCATAGAGCTTCCACGATGCGTTCGCAAAGTTCATCTCGATCCAAGCAAATACGCCATCGCCGGCGCGGACATCGTAAAACGAATACCCCGCACCTTCGACGGGGTCCTCGATGAGCGTTGTGAGCGAACCGTCACCCAGGTTGAGCACACCGAGCGTGTTGGCATGCCGCGCCGATGCGGGCGCCATCATCGCCGCGGCGTAATCGCCGTCGCAGCAGTACAGCAGCGTACCCAGAGGCAATGTCCATGAAGCTGCAGGCTCGAGGTCGATTTCGACGGCCTCGTACTCATCAGTGATCGAGACAATCTTCGAATCGTCCTTGATAACCTGCGGCTCGCCAGCGGCGTCATCACTCGTGCCCGTTTTTTTCGAGCAACCGGCCAGTACGGCAGCAGCACCGGTAGCGGCGCCACCCAGCACAAAACCTCGACGCGTTATTCCATTCTTAAAGCGATCAGCGATGCTCATTAGGCGATCTCTGCGCGAGCGGCCTCGATAGCGCGCGTAAGCTGATCGGCGCAAGAGGTCTTTTTCATACCGCAGGTATTACCGGCGAGAACCTCGATTACGCGATCGGCGGGAGCGCCCTCGACCAGCCTGGAGATGGCCTTGAGGTTGCCATCGCAGCCGCCGGTAAACTCGACGCCCAGCACCTTGCTGCCATCGTCAGAGAGATTGAGGTGAATATTGCGAGAGCATACACCCTGAGGCTTGTAGTCAAAACTAATCATTGAGATCCCCTCTCAGAAAGAAATTTCAGACGTCTATTATCCCCGCCTGGACCGACTTATTATCGCAAGCACCGATTCAACATCCTACGATGCTTGGACTAGTGGGGGCAAGATTAGCAGTCCGCGCCCTGTACGTGGACCATGCGCTTCTCCCGATACATATTGTGGTCGGCGACGCGATATACATCGGCCAGCGTATTTCCAGCCGTCTCGACGGTCGCCACGCCAATCGATGCGCTGACCGTCAGGGTCTCATCGCTTACCGCGGCAAGACCGAGACGAAGATCCTGTTCCAGCCCGAGCGCAGACTCGTTGTCAGTATGGGGGCAAACCAGCAAAAACTCGTCGCCGCCAACGCGCATCGGCAGGTAATCCGCACCAGCCACCCGCCGCAGCACGGACGCCGTCCGTCGCAGCAGTTCATCCCCCATCTCGTGACCATAAATGTCGTTGGTCCGCTTGAGATAATTACAGTCCACCATAATCACGCTCACTGGCAAGTCCTCGTTTACCAGGCTATCTCCACGCGATTCCAGATAGTTGCGGTTGCGAAGCCCCGTCAGTTTATCTTGGTATGACAGCTCCTCGGCATGCTTGACCATCGATATGATGTGCGTCGCCACGACGACCGAATCCAGGCGGCCTTGCTCATCGCGATGCTGGGGGACAACCTGTAGCGAGTACCAAGTGCCTCGACAATCTCGCACCTCGGCAGCCAAGTACGGTACGCCCTCCATACGTTCACGAAGCGTACTTATATCTACGAGTCCCACAACCGCGTCGCGGCTTTCGGGGCTCACGATATCACGGCAGACCGTGTCCATAAAGTCATATGCCTCGTTGTGCTCGGCAAATATCTTCGCTATCGCCGGCGACATATTGATTCCCTCGATCTCGAGGGTGTCGAGATGCAAAAGGAAGGTCGAATCGTAGATGGCGCTTATGGCATTGATAATGCCGAGCTGTTTATCCTTTTCGACCAAATTACGGTGGTCAACGATATTTCGAGCCAACAGCACCACGACCCAAAACGCAAGGCATACCAAGACGCCGACGGCGACAAATGAAATCCTGTCAGACATGACCTCAGATTTGGGATATAGCGCAAACAGGCGGTAGTCCTTATATGCCGCACGCACGGCGTACCATTTGTCTCCTCGATATTCGATGGGCGTCAGGCCGTCGTCTTTCCACTCAACCCCTGCGCTGGTGAGGAGTCGGGCGAGCGACATGTCAGCATCGGCACTGTTGGATGAGACAATCTCCGCATCCTCCATAACAAGCACCGTGGGACCCTGGTGGAAGGTGCTGTTCGAAAGCACGTGGGCTATGGCATATGAATAGTCGTCCACCGCATCGGAAACAAGTGAGCGGTATGCCAGGGCAACGCCGTCGCCATACGGAACAGCACAGACGGCAAAAACAACACTACGGCGCTCAACGACAGTTGAGTAGGTCACTTTGGAACCTTGATACATCGATGCGACCGGCGAACAGGCCAGCTCCTCTCGCCACAACATGAGCGGATCGCGACCATCGATGTCGTAGTGGGCAGCCATATGGCCATCGGAGTCCATGACCATCAACCCCGAAAGGTTCTCGGCATGGACAAATTGCTCGATAAGGTCGTTGTTAACCTCAACGCGATCAGAGGACAGGAACGTCGCAAACGATTCGACCGCGGCGAGCAAATCGTGCGTCTCCTCTGCTTTTCTCCCCTGTTCGTAGCGGTCATATTTTTCGCAAGCGTTTTCTAAAAACACCATGGTTTCTTGGCCAAACCCAAGCGTTTTTTCGAGGCAGCGATGGGTTCCAACCGTATACAACAGGCCTAACAAGACAGCGCTGACAATAACGCCGACAACTATGACGGTCAGAGTCTTTCGACGCAAGCGGTGCTCATCATTTGTCATGGATTTGCTCCTTGCCCGCCCGTCGTCGCTCCTGTCTTGTAATTGCCCACAATACGGTCAATCGTGCCATCTCGATCCATGGCAAACAATGCAGTATTGAGATCCTTTACGATCGGTCCTTCATAGCTGTCATCAAACGCGACACCCAGATCGACCGTCATAATGTTGTCGGCGAACACGCGGTAAAGGCCGGGATACTGGGCGACAAGTCGGTCAAGCGGCTGAACGTCCGCCATCCAACAGTCGACATAGCCTTTGGCGAGGGCGGCTTTGCAGAGCTCGGCAGAACCATACGATTTGATTTGCACGTCCGGCGAGATTTCCAGATCCCCTGCGAGCAATCGGCGTTCGCTCACCGAGCCCGCAATCACCGCGATGGTCTTGCTTCCATCGAGATGCGCCAAGGACTTGATGCCACTCGTTTTCTTGGCGGCAACCGAGACCGTCACGGTTAGATACGGCTCGGTCCAGTAATACTTATCCTCGCGATAACAAGGAGAATAATCACACCACAGGCAATCGATATCACCGTTTTCGAGCAGCCGGTCGCGATCGTTCCAGTCAATATCGACAAACTGTGGCTTAATCCCCGCACGCTTGCAGGCCTCGCGGGCGATGTCGATATCGATACCGGCGTAATCGCCCGTGGTATCGACATACACATAGGGGTCGTTATCCGTAACGCCGATTTTGAGTACCGGGAGATCTTTGTCGGCTTCATTCGAGGAGGAAGAACTGCTTCGAACGGTATACGTCAGGGCGCCCGCACAGGCGGCAACAAGGAGCATGAGCGCAAACGAGACGATGGCGGCTCGCTTGATACGTCCGGGCACAAGCCTCCCTTCATCGAAACAGCAGCCGGATTTTATTGTATACCCGG
Organism: uncultured Collinsella sp.; assembly: GCA_900541195.1. Taxonomy (GTDB): domain Bacteria; phylum Actinomycetota; class Coriobacteriia; order Coriobacteriales; family Coriobacteriaceae; genus Collinsella. The sequence continues at coordinate 10,416 of UQIY01000003.1, forward strand.
GGCTGATGCGGCGATAAAAAAGCGCCTCACCCAAGATGGGCAAGGCGCCAAAGGTTGAAATGCATCCGCAAGCGGTCGAATTAGGTTAACCCTACTCGAAGTTCAGCTGCTCCAGGCGGTCGAAGACCGTATCGATGCGGGTGAGGAAGTCCCACGGATCAAAGATCTCATCGAGTTTCTCCTGGCTGACGGTGCAGCGCGGATCGGCCTCGAGACGCTCCTTAAAGGTGGGACCGGAGACACAATCCTGCACCTCATGCCAGGTGGCCATGGCGTTTTCCTGCACGATGGCGTAGGCGTCCTCGCGGGTGATGCCCGTGTCGACGAGGGCGAGCAGCACCTTGGAGGAGAAGATGAGGCCGCGGGTCTTGTTGAGGTTGGCCATCATGCGGGCGGGATACAGCTGCAGACCGTCGATAACGCGGATGAGGCACTGGAACATGTGGTCGAGCGCAATGAAGCTATCGGCCTGGGCGACACGCTCGGCAGAGGAGTGCGAAATGTCGCGCTCGTGCCACAGGGCAACGTTGTCAAAGGCGACCTGGGCGTTGGACTTCACGACGCGCGACAGGCCGCAGACCTTCTCCATGGTGATCGGGTTGCGCTTGTGCGGCATGGCGGAGCTGCCCTTTTGGCCCTTGCGGAAGGGCTCTTCGGCCTCGAGCGTGTCAGTCTTCTGCAGGTTGCGGACCTCGGTCGCGATGCGCTCGCAGGTGGCCGCTGTAGTGGCAAGCACGCCGGCAAGATAGGCGTGGTGATCGCGGCTGATGACCTGCGTGGACAGCGGATCGTGGACCAGCCCCAAGTGCTCGCAGACGTACTCCTCGACGAACGGCTCGATGGAGCTGTAGGTGCCGACGGCACCGGAGATGGCACCGAAGGCAACGTTCTTGCGAGCGTCCTCAAGACGATCGAGATCGCGCTTGAGCTCCCAGGCCCAAGAGCCAAACTTCATGCCGAAGGTCATCGGCTCGGCGTGGATGCCGTGAGTACGGCCGGCGCAGAGCGTGTTGCGCTCCTCGAAGGCGCGGCGCTTGCAGATCTCGCCGAGCTTCTTGACGTCCTCGATGATCAGATCGCAGGCTTGGGTGAGCTGATAGCACAGGGCCGTATCACCCAGGTCGGAGCTGGTCATGCCGTAGTGCACCCAGCGGCTGGGCTTCGGCTCGCTCTCGGGAACGTCGGCGTCGATATATTCCTTCATGTTGGTCAGGAAGGCGATGACATCGTGGCGCGTGACTTCCTCGATCTCGTCGACCTTTGCCTTCTCAAAGTTGGCATGGTCGCGGATCCATTGGGCCTCGTCTTTGGAAATACCGATCTTGCCGAGCTCCGCCTGGGCCTCGCAGGCCAGGACCTCGATCTCCTGCCAAATGGCGTACTTGTTCTCGAGGGAGAAGATGTGTCCCATCTCCGGGCGGGTATAGCGATCGATCATAGCGGCTCCTTTTTGGTTATTGGCACGTTGGTCGTAACTCGACTATTGTACCGTGCGCAGGCGCCCGTATGAGCAACGGGCATCAACCTAACATGTTGCAGATGGAGCGGTCATGAGGACGTCCGCGTATTTGCGAAGCAAATACGCACCGGCTTCAGGCGAGCCCCTCGGCCTCACGAAGCCGCGGGGGAAACTTTGTTGAATTGGCCGTCCCCATGTCTCCCGTGCCCGGTGGAGCGGGCAACGGGACGTCCGCGCATTTGCTTCGCAAATACGCACCGGCTGCGGTCGCCTATCGGCTCCCTTGCCTGCTCGCTATAAACGCTTCGCGTTTATTTAACGCTCGCACCCTGTCGGGTTCGAGTCCCGGCGCTTTGTTGAAAAAAGCACGACACCGAAACGGTGTCGTGCTTTTGCTTTTTTGGAGCGGGCAACGGGACTCGAACCCGCGAGTGTCAGCTTGGGAAGCTGATGCCTTACCACTTGGCGATGCCCGCATATGTGGGGGATAGTATAACGCGGTTGTCTTGTTCGATACAAGGGTGACGATGCTTGTTTTGACTGTGGAGAATCATCCTAAAAACAGGCCAATTGTGGAGATAGGGACCTGTGCGTTCCTCTATTTGCCGTTGTCTACCTGCAGATTTATTCCATTGTCTTTCGTAGGCACCATTTGTCAGATTTTGGGCAAGCGTTTGGTCAGGTTCCGGTACTTACCCGCATGAACCCTGGGAGTAGCCTCATCCTACGCGCCGCGGCCTCCCCATGCGGCGCACGAGGGATAAGGAGCAGCCATGTCCAACACACCCACGCACTCTGTCCACAGCGCAATCACAGCAGGATCGCTGCTCCTAGTCCTCTTTTTACTTTTAGGCTGCATGGCACCGGATACCGCGCTCGCCGTCGACGGTTACGAATCGCTCGGATTCCACACTATCAGCAATGAATGCGGTCCTTTTGAAGTTGGCAAATACGAGGCGCAGGATTCTTCGATTGCCTACTGCATGAACCAGGAGCGCTTTGGCCCCAGCACACCGGGCGGACCCTGGCTCACCTACAATCAGGGCTGGGTATGGCTCGAAGACGAATTCGCGGCCATCATCTGTCATGGCTACCCCACCGCCACATCCTTTGGCGGGCATAACCTGTCCCCCGATCGAGCACGTGCCGCAACCCAACTTGCCGTCTGGATGCTCAACGGCACCACCCATACCGACGGATCGTTCTCATATACGACCGCCCAGGGCGTCACAGAGAGGGGAAACTTTTCCGGCGACAATGAGGTCGTTGCCGCAGCGCGCTGGCTCCACGACAGCGCCAAGTCGGGAAGCATTAAAGCCGCACCGCATCGCGCGCGGCGCTATTTGGGAGCTGTGGCGGGTGGCAGCAAACGTCAAGACATGCTCTACGTGCTCCCGGCCGTCTCCGTATCCTTCCGAAAACAGTCAGCCAACGCCGCCATCACGAGCGAAAACGATACCTACAGGCTCGACGGAGCGAGGTTCGACATCTATGAGAGCGTCGGCGACAAGCGTGTCGGCAGCATCCAGATGGACAGCAGTGGTCGCGCACAGGCGACACTTTTGCCCAACACCGCATATTATCTGGTCGAAACCAAAGCTCCGACGGGCTATATCCCCAGGAGTGACCGCATCGCCTTTTCCACCGGCAATGACGGCGGAAATGTCGTCATCGATGAGCAGCCCGGTACCGTCACCCTGCGCATCGCAAAGGTCGATGCCGCGACAGGGGCAGGCCCTCAAGTCGGCGCGTCACTTGCCGGCGCTGAGTTCACCTGCGTCTCACAGTCTACCCCGGGCTGGACGCGCACCCTCACGACGGATGAGGACGGCCGGGCAACACTTACCGACATCCCCCTGGGCACCTTTACCATCTATGAGTCGAGAGCTCCCGAGGGCTATCTGCCCTCCGATGAAACCTGGAGCTACACCATCGGTGCCGACCAGCCCGGAGACGCGGGCGTCGTTGAACTCGAGTGTCGCATCCCCAACATCCCCATCGCTTTTGACCTCGAGATTTCAAAGTTCAAGGACTGTGGCAATAGCGATGGGTCTGGTATAGAGCAGCCGGCGGAAGGCGTGGTCTTTGAAGTGGTAAGCAACACTTCGCAACAGGTTGTTGGAACGCTGACCACCAATATCTACGGTTTCGCATCGACCAAAGACCAGGCTGGAGCATGGTTTGGCGCAGGAGAGCGCCCCGATGGTGCCAGCGGAACCATACCGTATGACCGTGCCGGCTACACCATTCGTGAGGTTGTCGACACTGTGCCCGACGGCTTTAAGCAGGCAGGGGAATGGAGTATCACGGCAGAGCAGATCTCGGACGGCGCAGAACTTCAGTACATCGTAGACAACCACGCCCTGTCGACACATCTTCAAATCGTGAAGCGTGACGCTCAGACCGGCAACGCCGTACCGCGCGCCGGGTTCACCTTTCAGCTGCTCAATGGCGACCGTGAGCCCATCTCGCAAACATCTTGGCATCCTGCCCATACCGTTATGAATACCTTTACGACCGATGAAACCGGCACCGTCACCCTGCCCGAATCGCTTAACCCGGGCACGTATTACATACGAGAGACTTCCGCCAAGGAGCCGTATCTTGTTGGAGAAGATCTGGAGATAACGATTCCCGCCGACATGAACTTAACGCCCGTCGCGGTCGCCTCGTTTTACGACGACGCAGCAACAGGAAGCATCGAGATCGTTAAGAACGATACCGTAGACGGACACGCCCTTGCCGGCGCTGTTTTTGATATCCGCGCCGCGGGCGATATCGTGCGCCCCGACGGCAGCATTGTTGCCCTGGACGGTGAAACCGTCACCACCATCACGACCGACGAGCGGGGATTTGCGTGCGCGAATCATCTTTCGCTGGGGTGCGGAACTGCCATCTATGAGGTAATCGAGGTACAGGCACCCGAAGGATACCTGCTCGACCAAAGCGCCCACACCGTCGAGCTGTCGTATGCCGACCAGGAAACACACACGGTCAAAGCGCACCTCGATATCTCTAACGACTACACCAAAATCGACATCTCCAAAGTCGATCTGACCGGCAAACAAGAAGTTGATGGCGCTCGGCTCTCCCTCTACGGTGCCGACGGAACCGAAATTGGCGCTTGGACCTCCTCCGACAAACCGCATCGCATCGAGCATCTTTTGCCCGGCACCTACACCCTGCGCGAAGCGATGTCCCCGCGCACTTACGACCTTGCTCAAGACATGACGTTTGAAATTAAGGCCACAGGAGAAGTGCAGACGATAACCATGAAGGACACACCCATCGAGATCGAGGGCAGAGTCGACAAGCGGCAAGAGATCGCCCGCCCTATCGGTAAGGGTCTCGTCGCTAACGGCGATGGCAAAAACCGGGCCGTGGCACAATCTGATACGAACGGTTCCTTCTCCTATACACTCGATGCTAAAAATGAGTCGAATACCTGGGTTGATGAATTCACCATCACCGACGATCTCGAATGCGCCAAAGACGGCACTGCCAGGCTCATCGCCATCGAAACCCCTGTCGCGGCTGGGGACATCGACGGTCTTTGCAACGTGTGGTACCGAACGTCTCCAGTGGGAAGTATCGATACGGGCGAACAGGCCAATGCAACGCTCAGCGACGGGCATGACAACCCCTGGCTCAAAACGGACGAGGTCAAAAAGCTCCTAGGTGACGATTTGCGCATGGTCGATTACGACGATTGGCATCTTTGGAAAGCAAATATCCCAACGACGGAATCAGTCACCCTCGAGGCAAAAGAGCTCGCTCTTTTGGACGACACCGGCATCACGGGCATTCGTCTTGAGTATGGGGCCGTATCGGCCGACTTCACGACAAGAGGCGCTGCAGAATCTTGGACCCGCGAGGACCTCAAAGACGAACATGACGACCTTGATGATGTGAGCGCCGTCCTTGACTCGGATATTCACGGTGCCGTCATCCATATGCAGGCCGCGTCGTCTTACACGCCTCAGACCGCACTCGCCAACAGCGCTCGCGTTGACCTCTGTCGCAATGGCGGCGGTAGCAACCTTGAATCACATGACGAGGATCGCGTCATCCAGCGATGCACCATGCCGCAAGATTTACCATCAACGGGTTCTCTTCCCATCGCCGCCTGCCTCACTGCCTTCATGACCTCCGGCGCCGCGGCAATCTGGTTTGCCCATCTAAAGCTGGCATCGAAACGTCACTAACGTAATAAAAAAGAGGCGAGCCCGTCTCCCGGCTCGCCTCTTTTTCGTTCGTGGCGAAATGGCTATTCCTCAGATGCAGACCCACCGTCGATGAGCGCTTGATCGGACTCGGAGATGCCATCAGCTCCCAAACTCTGCTCGTGCTCCACTTCTTCGCTAATCGTGGACTCAGGCGTTGAGCCTTTAACGCCCACGATATACGCGGCCCCAAAACCAAGGACAATGGCGATCAGGGCCAAGATGAGATAGACGGGCCAGTGGCGCTTGATGTACGAAAACACGCAGACTCCTTATAGGTCAACCTACGAACGACGAATGACCTCGGTCACGACCTCGGACACCGTAGCGATATTTGTCGGATTGACGTTGTACGGCAGATCGTCCTCAGTGTGAGCGCACGCCAGACGTGGACCGTCGACGCCGGCGATGGTAAGGGCGCGTCGGCTTGCCTCGAGCGCAGCATAGGCATCGGTCTTGGCATAGGGCATCTCAAATGCACCGCAATCGACATGGAACGACTTGCACACCTTGTTGACCAAGTTCATGATGCGTCGGTCACCCTTGAGCAACTGCTGCTCGCCCTCGACCGTCACGACCGAAAGCCTACCGGCACCAATGGACTCAAGGTTGATAAAGAACACGCCGCGGAGCTTGTCGCGATGCGCGGCCAGGAACGCCTTCATGCCGGCGCCGTCGCAATCGGAAGCGCCTGTAGCCACAAACCAGATGTCGTGGCCAAGCAGCTCGTCATCACCCATGGAGGCAACGGCGGCGAGCATATCCTCGGCGGAAGCTCCATCGGAAGACGTGGCGCCACCCTTCCAGCCGTCGTCGTCATCCTCGAAGTTATCCCACGAGCCGATACCGCGACCAGACTTCTTGGCGTCGTAATCGTCCTCGACGCCAAGCCAATCGCTCATGCTGTCCTGCTCGTTTTTCTTTTTGCGGCCGAACAGACCGCCCAAGCCACGCTTTTGCGGCTTGGCGGCCGGAGCGGCAGGAGCCGAGATAGTCTCAAGCGGCTGAACATCCGAGGTGACCGGCATGGGGGGAACAACCGGAGCCGATGTGGGCTCGGGCCCCTGTGCCGTCGCGAAGGGATCGTTAGCCTGAGCCGAAGGGTCGGGAAGGTCGAATAGCGAGGTGCGCGAGGCGACATTGGCCTGCTGCATCGAAGGCATCGAGGGATCGGGGACCGATGCCAGCGGAGACGCAGAGGGCATGGGAGCCGGCGCGGATGCCGGGTCGGGAACGTTCATGTTCGGGCGCGGCGACGCCTGAGACGAGATCTGAGCCATCAGAGCATCGACCGTCTCGGCCTGCGACGGAGCAGCATTGGCAACCGTGGCGCCGGGATCACTCGGCGCGGGCATGGTGAAGATCTGCGTAGAGTAGGGCCTCGACTCATCCGCCTGCGGAGCTTCGGGGGCCACGGGCTCAGGCTCTTGCTCGGAGCTGTCCGCAGCGACCTGTTCCGCCGCAGATTGATCCTCGACCGTATCGGGCGCCGCGGGCTCGTCCTCGACAGGAGCGGAAAGGGGCTCGGCGATAGCGGTGCCCTGCTTCTCAAGCGTCATCGTGGCATCAAACGACACAGTGCTGTCGACCGGCTGTTGGGTTTCGAAAGTCGCCGTCTCCCCGGCAACATCCGCAGGCGAAGGCTGCGGCGCCTCGAAAGACGTCGTCGCGTCGGCAACATCGACGGATACCGGCTGCTCGGCGTCGTTTTGCTCAAATTCCTGTGCAGCGCGCTCGCGCTCAGCCTCGGCCGCCTGTTGCTGAGCTGCAGCCTCGCGCTCGGCCGCCTCGCGGGCAGCAGCGCGCTTTTCCTCAAAGTCGTCAACGAGTTTCTTGCCCTTTTCGAATGCCCCCTTAAAGAAATGGGAGGCGCTGGCACCGATCGAAGAAAACGCGGAAGCGATATCGGCATGGGGCGTCGTCACCGGAAGCTCGGCAGAAAAATCGGTGTCGCTCTCGTAGGACACACGCTGCGGATACGCATCGTAGTCGTCCTCGGTATTATCGAGCTCCTCGGGCACCGGGGCAGGCGCCATGACGTCCAGACCGGCTGCGGGATCGATAGCAGTCTCCGCATCGGCTTCCGTCTCGACGGCGTTGGCCTCATCGGGCTGCGCAGCCACGACCGGATCGGGCTGGGGCGCGGGCTCGAACGTCGGTTCCTCGCCCTCTTCGTAATCGAGCGTACAGGACTCGGGAAGCATTCCCAGGGCACGGATGGCATCCGAGCCAAACCGGATGTTGCCGGCGGCATTGCGATAAAGCTTGGGCTCGGGCTCGGCCTGCTCGGCCGCGGCAGGCTCCTCTGCCGACTCGGCAGTGGACTCGCCTGCAACGGGCTCCTCGGCCGGAATATCTTGGACCTGGGACTCGGGCGCGATGACGCCAATCAGGGTCTCGTCGGCAGAAGCACCTTCGAATCCATCAATTTGCTCATCAAAAGCCTCGCCCTGCTCACCCTCGGGAGCGATCGGCTGGCCATACTCATCCTCGGTATAGGCAGGCTCTTCGTACTCGATGGTATTGCCGTAATCATTTTGCTGCTGGGCGGCGGCGTACTCGGCTGCCGCGCGCGCCATCTCCTCGGCGCGACGCTTCTGCTCGCCAAAATACGTGTCAAACGGAATATCGTCGGGGAACTCGTTCTCACCCTGATAAGGGGCGACGTTATCCATGACACCCAGCATGGCGGCAACAGAGGACTTGTTGCAAACCGAGCCGGACGTGTAGGGAAGGACAAAACGATTGGAAATGATATTGGCGGCATTGGCGAGCGCCACAAGAGAGGCAAGAATCGCGACAATCCACAGCAAGACCTTCAGCACACCGGGAAGAGGCAAGATACGCAGGATGGCAATAGCCGCGGGAGCAATCGTGGCAATCGGGAGCAACTTGGCGATCAGCGCTCGATACGGCGCATAGGGCTCGCGAGCGAGCAATTCGGCGCGCGGGGAGTCATAGTGCGCGACGACGACAACCGGGCGATTGCGCGGAGAGGCAAGCGGGCCCGACGCCCTGTGGTAGGCGATGACGTTTTGGCTCACGCCCGTCTTGCCCAGGCGCGAGATCACAGGGCTCCCGGTTCGCTCGAGCACATAGAGCACGGCTCCGACAATGGCCAACAGGGTGCCGACTAAGCCGATACCGCCACCGATGCCCATAAGCAGGGCACCGGCAAATGCCAGAATGCCCGTAACGGCAAACGCCATCCTGCTCGGCGCGGGAGCATTAAACTCCTGCACCTCGGGATCAAAGCCGTGGTTGCGGAAAATTTGAGCGATATCTTCGGCAGCCAAGCGCTCTTCTTCGCTGCACGCCGGCGTGATGCCAGTGTTCTGCAACAGGTGGTTAATATAGTTCTGGGTGTTCGCCATATGCGCTCCACATCCATAATCCGACAAATAGGCCCAATGTATGCACATTAGAACCGTATATAGTCGAAAGTATACCCCGAGCGGGCGCAAACGGCCGAATTCTGGGCATCTTAACGCCCCAAGCGGACAAGGATATAGCCTAATCTCCATATCGGACTAAAATCATGGCATCAGACACCTTCCCATACGAGGATTCTATGACGGCAAGTGATACAACCGTAACGAATAAAAAGGGGACACCGGGACCCGGTTTCGACAAGACCGCCCAGCGCATCCTCAATCTGTTCTTTGTCCTTAACAGCTCTCCCGAGCCATTGACCACGGAGCAAATTGTCCTGGATTCCGATCTTGGCTATGGGTCGGGCAATATCGACTCGGACAAGCGCAAGTTTCGCCGCGATCGCGAAAAACTCCTCGAACGCGGAATCACGATCAAGGAAGTTCGCGCGGCAGGCGCCCAAGAAACCGAAGAAAGCGCGTGGACCATCGATCGCGAGCACACGTTTGCGGCCGGTGGCCTCATCACCGCAGACGACGCGGACATCTTGCTCGACGCTATCGACCAGACCCTTGTGACCGGTTCGGCCGCGTTTGCCACGCCGCTTGCAGACATACGCTCCAAGATCGCCTACCTCACCGGCTCATCGACCGCAGAAGAGCCTCCCGCCCGTCGCTCACCCGCCGTCGATGCGGTGTGGAGCGCTTTCGCCGAACGCTGCGCACTGCGCTTTTTGTATCAAAACGGGCACGGGGAGCAAAAAGAGCGCACCGTCTGCGTATACGGCATGTTCGAGCACGAGGGCGTGGCGTATTTTTGCGGACTCGACAACGCCACCGATGAAATCAGGACGTTTCGCTGCGACCGTATCGTTCGCGCATGGCGCCCCTCGAAGGCTTACTCCATCCCCGCCGACTTTAACCTGAACGATCGCCTGTTCTTTGAGTTTGATTTTGCCGATTGCAAGCCCGTTATGGCGACCTTTTCGTTTGCCCCGCAAGCCCAGGCCGACATGGTCAGCGGCCTAACGCGCGGTCGCGGGGAGCTCACACACACCGAAGAGGGTTGGACCTGGACCGTCGGCGTGCGCGACCTTAATGCCGCCGCCTCGTTTTGTATGGAGCACGCCATGGACGGCATGAGACCCGTTGCCCCCGATGCACTTAAACTGGCGTGGAACCACCTCATCGAAAGGACGGTGCACGAGCATGCCCGCGCGTAAACTCACCAGTGAGCAAAGGCTCTCGCGTGCGATTGACATCATGGAGGCCCTCTACGCTGCCGGCGAGACCGGCATGACACGAGGGGATATCTGCAGCCGTTTTGATATCACGGGTGCGGCGCTCGACGAAATTATCGATATCGTCTCGACCCTCGCTGACCGTGAGTCGGGCGCCCGCATCATCTGCGAACGCCACGGCGAGTGCATCATCCTGACAGGCGATGCGGGGCGTGTGCTGCCCTTGCGCCTAAGTGCCGCCGAAGGTGCCGTGCTCAACCACGAACTCGAATCGATGGGAATCGACTCTCGGGCAGCAGAGCGTATCCGACACGCCCTCCTACCCGAGAAACTCGGCTACAACCAGCGCGTCGTCGATACCGTTGCCCGAGGATCGCACTGGCAACAGCTGAACTGCGCGATTCAAGACGGCGTTCGATGCCGCATCATCTACCGTTCGATGGACGACACACGGCCGCGTGAGCGTCTCATCGACCCCCTGCGCATCGCGACGCATGGCGACCAAACCTATCTGATTGCCTGGGATGTCGAAGTCGATGAGCAGCGCTCCTACCGCATGGACAAAATCGAAGGCCTTACCCTTACCGACGATTCTGTGGAGCGCCACGCGCCCGCGTCCGCATCCCTCCACGAATCCCTTTCCAAAGCGGAGCAGAGCGCAAAACTCCTCATGCCGCTTGACATGGCAGAGCGCCTAGACTGGGCCGGCATCATGTCGATTGAGCCAAACGGGGCGGACATGGCAACGGTGACCGTGCGTTATGGGTCAGAGCACTGGCTGTTCTGCCAGGTAATCGCAGCGGGCGGAGCCATCCGCATACTGGATGACCCCGCCCAGGCATTGCGTCTATGCGATATGGCGAAGAGCCTGACCTTCCCGCTTTAACGGCGTCGTTCGTGGCGTGCACGCCACAGCTGCAAATAATGACCGATCTGCGCCGACTCGATACGCTGGTAGGAAGTTGTGGGCAGCGACGTCAAGAACTTCTTGCCGTAGCCCTTTGTCACCAAGCGCGGATCTGCCAAGATGAGCACGCCGCAATCAGTCGACGAGCGGATGAGACGGCCAGCGGCCTGCTTGACTTCGAGTACCGCCTCGGGCAGCGAGTAGCGCGCCCAGGCGCGGTCCTCGCGCAGGTTGCGCTCACACGAAAGAGGATCCGTGGGGCTCGAGAACGGCAGCTTGGGGATAATGACGCAACGCAGTGTCTCGCCGCTGGCGTCAAAGCCCTCCCAAAATGCCTTGAGCGCAAAGAGCGATGAGGTCGGCTCATTGATAAACCGATCGCGCAGACGACGCGGGGACGAGTTACGCTGTTGGCAATTGAGCTCCAGACCCGCTCGCGCCAATTTGGGCTCGACACGGGCATACAGATCCTCCATATCGCGCCTGTTAGTGAAGAGCGTGAGCACCGATCCACCCATGGCGAGATGGGCATCGACCAGCACGCACTCAAGCGCCGACAGATAGCGCTCGCGATCGCGCGGATCGGGAATGTCCCCCGCCACGACCACGGCCATATTCGAGTCAAAGTCATAGCTCGAATCCAGGTGCAGGGATGAGGATGTCGACGCACCGATGCGATCGAGGCCGACAGCATGGTTGAAATGCTCAAAGCTCTTGGACACCGTCATAGTCGCCGAAGCGAAGATGGCCGTGTGCACCTCGGGCAGCCACTCGTTCGCCAAGGCCTCGCCGATATCGATGCGCTCGGCGGTCATAGACTCCCCGCCCGCACGCAGCCGACGGTTAACCTGCAGCGAGTACACATAGTGCTCATCCGCGCCTTCAATGATGAGTTTGAGATTCTCGACCAACTCGTGCAGACGGCGCGAAATGTCGCCCAGGTCGACGACGACCTCGGGCTTATCGGCAGCGACAGCTTGCACCAGCGCGTCTACGCTTTTATCCGCCTGGCCTAGCGCATCAATTGCGGTATGAGCCGACTGCAAAAAATCGTGCCAGTCATCCGACTCGCGCAGCTCGGGGCCAATCCACAGATTCGCGTTATCGTACCCCCCACGGGCGCGACGGCCGAGCTCGCGCACACCATCGAACACATCGGCAATCGCCATGCTCGCGCGGGCAACCGTCGACGTCGCTTTGGCAGTGAGTCCCAGGTAGAGCGTAGAGCCCTCGGAAGTGGCCAGGTCACGGGAAACTTGACTCAGCGCGCCGGCACTCGACCCACCCAAGCGCTCAAACAGCACGCGCGACTCATCTGCCGAAACCACGCGCGCCCATTGGCGACGGGCCTCACGCTCGATGGAATGGGCCTCGTCGACCACCCAGTGACGAATCGGAGGCAAAATCCTTCCCTCGGCGGCCACGTTGCGGAACAGCAGGGAATGGTTGGTGACCACCACGTCGGCATGTGCCGCTCGGCGGCGCGCCCCGTGGACCAGGCATTTGTCGGGGAAGAACGGACACAGACGACGAGCACACTCGCGCGAAGCCGTCGTAAAGTCGGGACGGTTGACGCTGCGCCAGCGAATGCCGAGCGAATCGAGGTCGCCATCGGCAGATTGGCACACATACGCCATGATCACCGCAACCGCCGTGAGCGTGTCAGCAGGATCGCGCTTGGTGGTGATCTCAACCTGACCACGGCTTATGCGCTCGAGCTTGCGCAGACACGGATAGTGGTCATAGCCCTTGAGTGCACAAAACGACAGGCCCCCGTCCAGCTGCTCGGCGAGCTTTGGTAGCTCATGGTACATAAGCTGGTCGGCAAGATTATTCGATTTGGTCGCAATGCCGACGGTAATGTTGTTTCGGCGGGCGGCCTCGGCGAAGGGCACGAGATAGGCCATCGACTTACCGACGCCCGTGCCCGCCTCGATCACGCGATGGGTGCCCGTGACCAGCGCATCGCGAACCTCAACCGCCATCGCGATCTGCTCGTCGCGCGGCTCATAGGTGGGGTACATGCGATTGACCAGGCCGCCGGGGGCGTAATCTGCCTCGATCTCTTCACGACTCGGCATCTTAAGGACCGGCAGCTCGTCCGCATCAACGCGATCGTCTGCGCGATCGGCCTTGAGCACATCGGCACGAGCGGCGCTGAGCGAAAATATCGAACCCGGGTTCTGTCCAGCCAAAAAAGAAAAAATGGGGCGATATGACCAAGGCACGTCCGCGTGCATGTCCGCCAAGCGCGCCATAAGGCCCGAAGGCAGGTCGGTAAGTGCGACCAACAGCACGCGCCACACACCGCACAGGGCATCAACGTCGGCGTTCGCACGGTGCGATACTGAATCGCACCCAAACAAGTCGGCCATAAAAGACAGCTTGTGCGAGGCCAGGCGCGGAAGTGCGATGCGCGACAGTGCCAGCGAATCGATCCAGATGTCGCTGACGTTGACACCGCCCTTGACCGACTCGATAAACGACCGGTCAAACGTGGCGTTATGCGCGATAACAGGACAGCCGCCCACAAAGTCGGCGAGTGCCGCGACGGCCTCGACGGCCGACGGAGCATCTGCCACATCGGCGTTCGTAATGCTCGTGAGCTCGGTAATCTCTGCAGGAATCAGCTGCTTGGGATGCACGAACGTATCAAAGCGGTCAATGACCTCGCGGCCCGAAAGGCGGGCCGCGGAAATCTCAATTAACTCATTGTCCTGCACCGAAAGACCCGTGGTCTCGGTATCGAGGACGATTACGTCCTCCTCGATGAGGCCAAACGATTGCGTCTTAGCGCGCTCGGCGAGCGTGGCGTAAGAATCGATGACGAACTGCGGCGTTCCAGGAGATACGGCGTCCTCGATTAGCATGCAACGCCCGCCCGGCGGAGACCCATACGGATCAGGCTGTCGCACACCTGCGGGAACGTCATGTCGTCGGTATGGCGAATCTCATCGGGATACAGCGACGTATCGGTCATGCCGGGAATGGTGTTGGTCTCGAGAATGACAGGGCCGTCCTCGCTCACGATAAAATCGCTGCGCGAAACGCCCAGACAGCCGAGGGCCTTATGGGCCGCACAGGCAAGTTCCTGGGCACGCGCATAGTTTTCGGGCGAAATCTGCGCCGGAATGCGGTGGATGTCTGTGGGGTCGACGTACTTTACATCCAGGTCGTAGAACTCGCAGTCCTCAGGCTTGCGAATCTCCACAATCGGCAGCGCGCGCACGTCGTCCTCGCCGTACACGCCCACAGTGATCTCGGTTCCCTCGATGCACTTTTCGACCAGCACTTTATCGCCGTACTCAAAAGCCTTGGCGATTGCCGCCGGTAGCTCTGAGGGCTCGTGGACGAGCGAAATGCCGTAGCTGGAGCCGTTGACGGCGGGCTTTACAAAGCACCGCTCGCCACAAATCTCGACGATACAATCGATATCGACCTCGTCGCCCGCCTCAAGCGCCAGGCCGGGGGCAATGGGGATGCCCGCCTTGGCATACAGAAGCTTTGAAACCTCTTTATCGGCGCCACATGCGCTGGCGAGCACGCCTGACGCCGTGTAGGGGATACCCAGCGTCTCCATGGCCCCCTGCATGGCGCCATCCTCGCCGCCGGCGCCGTGCATGGCGATAAACGCCACGTCGAAGCCACCGGTCGCCATAGTCACCATAAAGTCATCGGCGGCGGTGTCGAGCAGCTCCACCGAGGTGTAGCCGGCCTCCTTCAGTGCCACCACGACATTCTTTCCAGAATTGAGCGAAATCTCGCGTTCGGCGGAATGGCCGCCCGCCAAGACCGCTACATGCATGTTCTCTAGGCTTTTACCCGGCATGGGCAGACTCCTCCTCTATAATCCCTGCAGCTGATACCATATTGTAGCGATACCCTCTACGTTTCCCCA
Source organism: uncultured Collinsella sp. (assembly GCA_900541195.1). Lineage (GTDB taxonomy): Bacteria > Actinomycetota > Coriobacteriia > Coriobacteriales > Coriobacteriaceae > Collinsella. The sequence goes on from UQIY01000003.1 coordinate 25,515, forward strand.
AAATCGAAAGGCTTCCATGAATCCCAGGACTAAATCTCAGGACATTCGCGACTTGAGCCAAAACGATATTCGCGAACTTGTCGCCGAACTTGGCCAACCCGCTTTTCGCGCAAAGCAGCTCATCGAATGGGTTTTTGAGAAGAACGTTTGTTCGTTTGATGACATGACCAACCTTCCCAAGGCCTTCCGCGAGCAGCTGAAGGAGGCATTTGCTTTCGACACGCCGACCGGGCTCACCAAACAGGTGTCCAAGGATGGCTCTCGTAAATACCTACTCGAGTACCACGACGGCATCTCCGTCGAGACCGTCGGCATGCCTCGTCGCAACAAGCTGTCCGTCTGCGTTTCCACCCAGGCAGGCTGCGGCATGGGCTGCGCTTTTTGCGCCACCGGCCTGAACGGCCTCAAGCGCTCTCTGACCGCTCAAGAGATCGTCGACCAGGTACTTCATGTATCCAACGACTTTGGCGAGCGTGCCACGAGCGTCGTCTTCATGGGCCAGGGCGAGCCGTTTGCCAACTACGACGAGGTTCTCAAGGCATTGCGCATCCTTAACGATCCCGACGGTATCGGTATTGGAGCCCGTCACCTTACTGTCTCTACCAGCGGTGTTATTCCTGGCATTCGCAAGTTTGCCGACATTCCCGAGCAGTTTACGCTCGCTGTGTCGTTGCACTCCGCCATCCAGTCCACGCGCAACAAGATTATGCCTGGCGTCAAGAAGTACACGCTTCTGCGCCTTCATGAGGCACTGCAGCTCTACACCGAAAAGACGGGCCGCCGCCCAACTTATGAGTACGCCATGATCGAAGGCGTCAATGACACAAACCCCGAGATGCAGGCGCTCTGCGACTTCTGCGAGGGCACACTGTGCCACGTCAACCTGATTCAGCTCAACGATATCGAGGGCAGCCCTCTCAAGCCGTCGCCGATCCATAAGGTGGAAGACCTCCAGCGTCGTCTTGAGTCCCGTGGCATTGAGACCACGATCCGCAACTCTCGCGGCAACGATATCGACGCTGCTTGCGGGCAACTCAAACAGCGCTTCAAGGTTCAAAAGAACGCATAGGGGAGACTCACCCCAAACGTTTCATGTGAAACATCGAATGGCCTCGGTTGTTTAATTGCAACCGAGGCCGTTTCATATCAATCAGCTATCCGCATCACACGATTGTTCAACGACTATTTCGGAAGAAATAAGGGGTCCTTGTTCCGGTATTCAGACAAGGACCCCTATAAAATAGGCGAGTAATTGTTAGGTACCTAAAAACCCACATTCTCCCATTGATGATTTACCCAGTCTTGGTTAATCTTGGGATTCTTAGTCACCTGAGCAGTGCGCATAGCGACGTCTTCGGTCATCACATCCATTTTCTTCTTAGATGTATCGACGATATCCTGAGCTCCGCGCAACAGTCGACCTCGAAGTTCATCATCTGTCGAAAGCTTATAACCAGCAAAGGCACCAGCGACGACGGTGGTTGCCAACGCAACGACCGCGAGAAACTTATTCTTCATCCTGATCCTCCTGCCCAAATTGAATCATTTCACCAAGGATACGAGAGAGCTCCTCCTCGTCTTTGAACTCGATTTCGATTTTGTTCTTACCACGCGAGCTCTTCACGCGTACATTCGTGTTGAACACTTGACGAAGTACTCGAGCGGCCTTTTTGAATGACTGAGGCGTTGCTGGCCTCGGGGTCCTTGGCGTCTCTCCGGCAGAAAATAACGGAGCAAGATTTTCTGTCGCTCTAACGGAAAGACCTTCTGCGACAACTTTTTCAGCAAGTCGAATCCTGGCATCTTCATAAGGAACTGCAAGAATCGCCCTTGCATGACCTGCAGTAAGCTTGCCCTCGAAAATCATCTGCTGTACGACTTCCGGAAGATCTAACAAACGAAGTGAATTTGTAATTGCAGAACGAGACTTACTGACAGCCTTTGATAACGCCTCCTGCGTCATGCCGCTTGCATCAATCAACTGACGATAACCCTTTGCCTCTTCGACAGGGTTCAAATCAGAACGTTGAAGATTCTCGATAAGTGCAAGAGCGAGCATTTCCTCATCATTAACTTCCTTAATGATGACTGGCAGTTCCTCAAGACCAGCAAGTTTTGAAGCCTGGTAACGACGCTCACCGGCAATAATCTCATAGCCGTTTCCATGCTTGCGAACCAACAGTGGTTGCAATACCCCGTGCTCCTGAATCGATTCACTCAACTCGCGAAGTTCAGTTTCGTTAAAGTGAATTCGTGGCTGATTAGGGTTGGGAACGATATCCTCAATAGGTAGTTTTGTTTCAGATGTGGCATTTGAAGCCGATGCAGCCGAACCACCGGTCTCGTACTCGGCCTCTGAGACTAATGCATTGAGTCCACGTCCCAATCCGCCACGTTTCTTTGCGCTAGGCACGCTTGATCACCTCTTTTGCAAGGTTCATATACGCTTTTGCACCCTTATTTTGAGGCGCATAGGTAATTACCGGCTCTCCAAAAGACGGAGCCTCAGAGATTTTTACGGTACGAGGAATTAAGGTCTTAAAAGCCTTATCGCCAAAGTACGACTGAACTTCCTCAACAACCTGATTCGACAGAGAAGTACGCGAGTCATACATGGTCATAAGCACACCATAGGTGTCTAAGCCCTTATTCAGACGTGATTTGACCATCTTCATTGACTCAAGCAGCTTCGTAACGCCCTCGAGTGCGTAATACTCGCACTGTATCGGAATCAAAACGCTATCTGCTGCGGTCAAAGCATTGATGGTAAGCAGGCCGAGCGAAGGAGGACAGTCGATAAATATAAAATCGAACTCATCCTGAATCGGCTCAAGCAAATCTTTGAGGCGGGTTTCACGAGCAATTGCGCTTACGAGCTCAATTTCGGCACCTGCAAGCTGAATTGTCGCCGGAATAACGAATACCTTTTTGCAATTTGTATCAAGAACAAGCGATTCTGCCGGCACGTCATTCAGCAATGCATCATATATGCACTGATCAAGGTCTTCTTTTTCAATTCCAAATCCGCTAGTGCTGTTTCCCTGCGGATCAAAATCGACAATCAGTGTCTTGCGTCCCTGTTCACCCAGTGCTGCAGCAAGGTTTACAGCCGTCGTCGACTTACCGACGCCGCCTTTTTGATTGATGATTGCAATGATACGCGTGTCTTTTGCGCTCTTCGAACGCTTAACGTCGCGAAATCCCACGGTCCCTCCTGGTGTGTATTAAAGCTGTCAAACGGAGGATGTTTCACGTGAAACATTCCGATTCAATATCAACCGCCATGTTTCACGTGAAACACTGCAAGTTGTTAGTATCCATTATGTTTCACGTGAAACATCTAGGCAAGCGGATTCTTCTTTGCCATTCCATTTGCACGAGGCAATGAAACGGATGCTGGATGACTCTTCTTAAGAACAATGAACTCCCTGTGACCCAAGCCCTCAGGCAAATCGATAGCGTCATTCAAAAGCAAAGTGAAGCCGCAGATCTTAGCCGCTGACATGCCGGAAGCAAGCTCCTCATCCGTTGGATTGCCCTTCGTGATAACAAATAGACCACCATCCTTGAGGAATGGAGCCGCATACTCAACAAGAATCGGTAGAGGGGCAAGTGCGCGGGCGGTTACGACAGAAAACTGCTTCTTATGGCCCCGGGCATATTCTTCAAGGCGATCATGGACTGCATGACCATGTTTCAATCCAAGAGCGTGAACAAAAGAATTGACAGCATCAACCTTCTTGCCAACAGAGTCAATATAAGTAGCTTTACGATGCGTGGTTATCGTTAATGGAATACCAGGGAAGCCCGCACCAGTTCCCATATCGAGCAAAGCTCCCTCAGGAGCCTTATTGATATAAGGGAGCAAGACAAGTGAGTCGAGGATATGAAGTACCGCAGCGTCTTCTACGTTAAGAATACGGGTGAGGTTGGTTGTCTTATTTGTTTCAAGAACCAAATCCAAATGCTGAATACATTTCCTTAGATAAGCATCAGTTATATTCAGGGAATACTCTTTGCAATAGGAAGTTAGACGACTCAGCATCTCGTCAGCCTGCTGATCTGTAAGTACAAACAACAGAAGCTCCTTTCTGACAAAAATCAGTGTATCGAGAACTTTTGACAAAAAAAGGGGACGTGGAAACCACGTCCCCTTAGCATAAGCTCGAGTAGATTATCGAGCAACAATCACCACATGGCGATCAGGGTCAGAACCCTCAGAATGGGTATCGACGGCATCATTACCACGAAGTGCAATATGAACCAGTCGGCGCTCATAGGCATTCATGGGCGGAAGCGAAACACTCTTATGAGTACGAATGGCACGCTCGGCGGCAGACTGAGCCATAGAGGCAACCTTGTCCTGACGACGGCTCTTGTAGCCCTCAACGTCAACCACAACCGGATACCTAAAGCCAAGCTTGCGGCTCACCAGCAAAGAGAACATAACCTGAAGGGCATCGAGGGTACGCCCATGACGGCCAATGAGAACAGCAAGATCGGGAGCCGTAACATCCAGAATCAGCTCGCCCTCGTCGCCCTCGTACTCATCAATAGGAGAGTTGGCGGCATCGAAGTGAGAAAGGATGGAACGCAGAATGGAAATCGCAACATCGGCAATGGTGTCGAGCTCCTCATCGGTCAGCTCTTCACCGGCCTTGTAGCGCTGTGCAATCTCGGGACAATCGCCCGCAATCTGCGGGGCAACCTCCTCAAGCATATCCTCGATGATCTCTTCAGACATAACGTACTCCAAAAGTTAGGTACCTAAATAAGATTGATATCCCGACTACTTCTTCTTGTGCGGACGCGGCTTCTTCTCGCGACGGGTAACCTCGACCTGCAGCGGAGCGTTCTTGAGGCGCTCCTCCTCATCGGCCTTGGCCTTGTCGATAACCTTCTGCGTCACGAAGATCTGCTGGATAACCTGCCAGGCAGAAGACACGTCGTAGTACAGCAGAACGCCGACGGGCAGGCTCCAGCCCATCCAAAGCATCATGACGGTCATGACGACGGCCATCATGCGCATGCTCTGGGCCTGCTGACCGGTCTGATTGCGAGACATATACAGCTGCGGAATCAGGGTCAAGACAGCGAACAGAATCAGGCAAACCAGTGCAGGCAGCGCAACCATAAAGCCATCGGCAAAAGAAGCGCTCGGCGTGGTGGTAAGGTCAGGCAGGATGTTGAAGAACGAGAACGTGCCGTCGCTAAAGTACTGCGGCAGGTTACGCAGCAGCGTAAACAGGGCGAACAGGACAGGCATCTGGATCAACAGCGGCAGACAACCAGCCATGGGGTTGAACTTGTTCTCGCTGTAGAACTTCTGCATCTCCTCGGCCTGACGCTGGGGGTCGTCAGCGTAGCGCTCCTGGATCTCGAGCATCTTGGGCTGCAGCACCTGCATGCGCGCCGTCGACTTTGTCGACTTGAGCATGAGCGGCGTCAGCAGCAGACGGATGATGACCACCAGGATGATGATGGACAGGCCCCAGTCGACCGCAAAGGTCTGGATGAGCTTGAGCAGCTCGAAAAGGATGTTAACGATCCAATCCCACATGTAAGTTTTCCTCCGATAGCGAGTGCCCGTTAGGGCACAGGGTCATAACCGCCGACGTGCAGGGGATTGCAGCGAGCGATGCGCCTCACGGCAAGCCAGCAGCCTCTCAAAACACCGTACTTCTCAATCGCCTGAACGGCATATTGCGAGCACGTTGGGTAATAAATGCAGGCGTCAGGTAATAAGGGCGAAATAACCTGTTGATATATGCGAATAGGAGCGATGGCAACACGTCGCAAAACGTGATTGCTCATCGCTCCTCCCCGGCAACGCCGGCGCGTTTCATAAGCGAACGCAATGCCTTGTCCATCTCCTGCGGCGAGGAGATCCTCGTCTTGGGAGTCGCGAACAAGATGATGTCATAACCCGCAACGGGAAATCCGCAGCTGCGGGCGGCCTCGCGCATCACACGCTTAGAACGGTTGCGCACAACTGCACAACCGAGCCGTTTAGCACCAACGAAGGCGACCCTTCCGGAGTCGCCTTCGCCAACCGATTCACATATGGTCATTCGAATCAGAGGGTGATTGAAACGACGCCCCTGACTGAACACATGCTCGAAATCTTGCCGAGACTTAATAGTCTTCATGCGAGATGTGTGTATCGCTGCTAGACAGTGAGACGCTTGCGGCCCTTGGCGCGGCGACGGGCGAGCACGGCACGACCACCCTTGGTGGCCATACGGGCACGGAAGCCATGGGTCTTGGCACGCTTACGCTTATTAGGCTGATACGTACGCTTCATCTTAAGTTCCTCCTGCTGCATTTCGAGTGTCCGCGGGAGCGCGGACGCAGATATAGACACGTGAGCTTGAAGATTGTAGGGAAATCAATGTTCAAATGTCAAGAAATCAAAGGTAAAAGGTCGCGCAGTTCACACGGTTCCCCCATAAGCCCAACTGAAATTTGCGGTGTACGGCAACTTTTCACGATATTTCACCGAGTTTTCAACAGGTCATGTTGGCAATGTTGAGAACTTTTCACCCGTTTTCCAAAGTTTTCAACAGGTTTTGAAAAGTTGTCGAAAGATGAGAAACATTGCACAGTGAGCTACTATTTGTTCGAAACCTTATGAAAGATTGCGAGCAGCATGTCTGACGACTTTTACACCATGGTCGATTCCGGAGACCCGGCACCCGACAATGAGCACATCACCGGCGTGCGCGAAAAGCGTGGCCAGGAAGAGCAGGCCGCTGCGAAAGCGCAGGGTGCCATGTATGCCGCACGCATCGCGGTCTATGACGACATGCTGTCGACACCGCGCGTCATCGTCATCGAACCGAAGGACGTGCGCACCTATCTGGAAGAGACAACCAACACCGTCTACCAGTGCATGAAAGAACAGGGCGGGCACATCTCGCTCATGGTTATCCGCGAGATTGTCGAAAACTTTATCCACGCCCACTTTGCAGAGCCCATCATCTCGATCCTAGACGGCGGCGACACCATCCGATTCGCAGACCAGGGACCGGGGATCGACGACAAGGAGCGCGCGTTCGACTTTGGCGTTACCAGCGCAAACAGCAACATGAAGCGATACATCCGCGGAACCGGAGCCGGGTTTCCCATGGTGCAGGAGTACCTGGAAAACGCCGGCGGCGCCGTATCCATCGAGGACAACATGGGCAACGGCACCGTGGTCACGGTAAGCCTGAACCCCAAGCGCGTGCAGGAAATCGAGCGCGCCGGAGGGCGAGGGGCCGCCGTGCGCCCCGAGACGGAGCAGCCGGCGTATCCCCTATCCAGCACGTTTGCACAGCAGCCCGTGGCGCAGCAGATGCAGCAGCCTGGAAGTTTTCCCATGCAAGACCCCCAGACACCGCTGGGCAACCCAGTGCAAAACATGCCGGAGGGCATAGGCTCGGCAGATCCGGACACAGGCGCCGTGCAGCAGACGGCGGCCATGCCAAACGTCGCGCAAATGGGCTACCAACCGTACCCACAAGGGTATCCTCCCCAATATATGCCGCAGCAGGGATATGCCCAGCCGTATCCACAGCAGTATCCTCAGCCGTACCAGCAGCCGTATCAGCAGATGCCGCAGGGAAACCTCAACCCCTGGACTCAGCAGATGCCGCCGCGGCCTTACCAACAGTGGCCGCAAAGTTTTCAACAGCAGGTGCCGCCCATGCAGAGTTCTCAACAACCAGCAGCTCAAATGATGTATCCTAATGCGGCGAACCAATACGCACAACCGCAGTCGGACGTGTTTGTAAGCGAACGCGGCAACGCTGCATTAGGGTATCTGGCCCAACATCAAGAGTGCGGCGCGACGGACTTGGCGCGGGCATTTGGAAACTCTGCACCCACCTGGTCGCGCACGCTCAACGATTTGGCGCAGACGGGCTTGATAGTCAAACATGGGCAGAAATACCATCTGACCGAAATCGGAAGCGCTCGCGTGCGGGCCCAAGCTTAAGGAACGGGAGAGACAGTGGACGAGGAAGCAAGCATCATCCTGGGGGATGCCATCGCCTTTTGTCAGCGCGACGGCCAAGATGCGCGCCTCATCAACATGCTGGGGCAATCGCGTGCTGTGAGCCTTACCGAGGACACCTTGACGATTGAGGCCCCCTCGCGATTTGCTATCGCTCAGCTCAAAAAGCATCAGCCGACCATCGAGGCGTACCTGGAAGAGATCGCCTTTGCACCGATTGCGCTCAACATCGTGGCGCCACAGGGCTCCGCGGCAGATAACGCCGCACCCGCGGCACCCGTCGTCCCCCCGGCGGCACCAGCTACCACCACAGTGTCGGCTCCCGAGCACCAAATCGGCGATGTTTCCCGTGAAACCATGCCCGCCGCACCAACGGCAGCAATTCCTATGCCCGCTGCCACACACATGCCTATCGCGCACGACGCAACACCGGGCGAGGATTCGGGCGTCGCAATCAAAAACACGCTTTCGGCCGACGATTTCCGCCGCATGATGAACCAGATGAAGGGCGGGGCGCCTGCAAAGAGTGCAAAACCAGCCTCCGCATCGCCCACGAGCGTCCCCGCAGCTGCGGCACCGATCGAGCAGAACACCGATGGCGCGCCGCTCGCAGCCAACTCGAAATTCACCTTCGAAAACTTTGTCTACGGCCCCGAAAACAGCCATGCCTATCGCTCGGCCCTCAAGTTTGCCGCGCTCGCGGACGAACGCGGCACATGCACATCCCTGTTCATCTATGGCAAATCGGGGCTGGGCAAGACCCATCTGCTGCTCGCCATCAAAAACGAGCTCGCCGAAAAGTCGCCCGAGATCAAGGTGAAGTACGCCAACTCGCAAGCGTACCTCGATGACCTGATGACGGAGTTCGACCGCCAAAAGAAGAGCAACGCCCCCATCATGCAGGCATACCATGACGTGGACGTGCTCATCATCGACGACATTCAAAACATCATCGGCAAGCGCGCGAGCGTGGACTACTTCTTCCAGCTCATGGACGAGTTTATCCGCAACAACAAAAAAGTCGTCATCGCAGCCGACCGTGCGCCCAAAGACCTGAGCATGGACGAGCGCCTTACCAGCCGTTTTAATGCCGGTATGCTCTGTTTGGTGGCGGAGCCCAGCTACGAGATGAAATACAAGATCTTGCAGCGCTACTACGAGAACACGATAGCCGCCGCACCCGAGGCGGGTGACGACTCGCTGCTGGCGGCCTATGGCGGCGATGGCGGGCATCTGACCGACGAGCACTTTAAGCACATGGCAGAAGTCTCGGGAACCAACATCCGCGAACTCGAGAGCTTCTGCGAACGCTGCGCCGGCGAGGCAGGAGACCGCGAACGCGAGGGCAGCGAGCTCAGTTTCGACGACATCGACGCCATCGCAAGTCAGTACTTCGATACGTCGGCCAAAAAGATCAACGTGCAGACGGTCCAGTCTGTCATTGAAGAGCAGTACGGCGTGACGCACGAGGAGCTCATCGGCCCGCGCCGCAACGCCAACATAGCCAAAGCCCGCCATATCGCCATATATCTGGCCATCGAGATGTGCGAGATGACGACTACGGCGGTGGGCGCGGAGTTTGGCAACCGCAACCACTCAACCGTCAGTACGAGCTATAAAAAGGTTCAGAAGATGATTCAGGAAGACCGCACCATAACCGAGGATCTCAAATCGCTGCGAGATAAAATTACACTGCGCTCGTAGGGAAATAGAGACACCTGTTGAAAACTTGTCGAAACGCTGGGCATAACATGTCTAAAACTCACCCCAAGGCGACGAAAAGTTTTCCGCAGGTTTTGAACGTGGAAAACACAGTCGGTTGCGCACAGGTTGCTGTCGATTCTCTTTTTGGGGTTGACCAGCGCTTTTGTGAGTAATCAACAGTTTCGTCAGTGCTATTACTATTATTAAGATATTTATATCTATAGAGAGGTATTAAAAGATGAAGTTCACCGTCAGCCAAAGCTCGCTCACGCAAGCCATCGGCGTCGTCATGAAAGGCGTCGCTTCGGCATCCACCCTTCCCATCCTGTCGGGCGTGCTCGTTAAGGCGCAGGACGGCATCTTGGAATTCCAAACCTCAAACTACACCATCTCGATTCGTCATCGCATTGCTGCGCATGTCGAAGAAGAGGGCGAGATGGTGATTCCCTGCAAGATGCTCTCGAACATTACGAAGACCCTTCCCGACGCTCCGGTTACCTTTGAGCTCTCGGAGCGTCAGGTGCTGATTGGATGCGAGAAGAGTTCCTTCCGCCTCAACACGCTCGACGCCAACGATTTCCCCGAGTTCCCTGCCTATGCCATCGAGAGCGCGGTGGAGCTCCCGACCGACATCCTGTCCGAGATGGTCGGTCGCGTATGGCGCGTCACTTCGACCGATAAGGCCCGCCCCATTCTGGGAGGCGTGCACATGAAGGTCGAGAACAACACCGTGCGCCTGGTGGCAACCGACTCCTTCCGCCTGGCCGTATGCGACACCCAGGTCGAGACCTCGACGCTCGAGGGATCCTTTGAGCTCAACGTTCCGGCCGACGCCTTCAACGACGCCCTGAGCATCATGGCCAGCCAGGCGACCATCATGATCGGCGCCACCGACACCCAGGTCGTCTTTGAGGCCGGCAACACCACCTACGTGTCGCGCCGTATCGAGGGCGTGTACCCCAACTACAAGCAGCTCATCCCCGATTCGTGCGTGACGAGCGTCAAGATCGACGTCGCCGCCTTTAACGCCGCCCTCAAGCGCGTGGCCGTTATCGCGAGCGCCAACCCCGCTGTCAAGTTCGAGATCGATGTCGAGAACGGGCAGATGGGCCTGTCCTCCATTTCCAATGACCAGGACCTTGCGCAGGAGACGATCGATGTCGAGGCCGAGGGCGAGTCGGGCACCATCGCCTTTAACTACCACTACATCTTTGGCTGCCTCAATGCCCTGTCCAAGGAGAAGGAGATCACGCTGGAGCTCAAGAGCTACTCACAGGCGGGTATCTTTAAGTCCTACGACAAGATCAACTACCTGTACCTGGTCATGCCGGTTCGCATCTAGCGCTGCGTCATGACCATGTTTGCCCGCAACCTTTCCGTCGCGCGCTACCGCAGTTTCGATAGCTACCGTCTTGACCTGGACGAAGGCGTGACGGTGCTTGCGGGGCCCAACGCGGCGGGAAAGACCAACCTTATAGAGGCGCTGCAGCTTTTGACGAGCGGCGCCTCGTTTAGGCATCCCACCGCTGGCGAGCTCGTGCACGACGGCACGGGCTCGTGCAGGCTCGAGTTGAGACTCGAGGGCGATGGCCGCGTGCTCGATATGGGGCTGGACGTTGAGGACGGCAAGCGCTCGTTTAGCCGTAACGGCAAGAGATGCTCGGCCGCCGGCGTGCGCGGGGTTTTGCCGAGCGTGCTTTTTTGCCCCGATCATCTGGATATGGTCAAACGCGGTGCCAGTGTGCGTCGCGCCGCCCTCGATGACTTTGGCGTGCAACTGAGCGCCCGTTACGCCGACCTGGCGAGCACCTACGGGCGTTGCGTGACGCAGCGCAACGCCCTGCTCAAGGAGTCCTGGTGCTGCCGCGAGATGCTCGGCGCATGGAATGACTCCATCGCCCGCGCCGGGTCAGCCCTGCTCGTACATCGTTTGGCCCTGCTCGACCGGCTGGCGGGCCATGTGCGCGCCGCGTATGGGCAGGTGGCGTCCGGTGAGGACGCAGGCGTGTCCTATGTGTCCACACTGGGGGATTTGCCTCAAACCGAGGGGCGCGAGGAACTTAAGGGCTGGGCGTACGAGCATATGCTCGCGGCCCTCGATGAGCGTGCCGATGAGGAGATGCGCCGCGGCGTGACGCTTGTGGGTCCGCATCGCGACGAGATTGAGTTTACCGTTGCGGGTCGATCTGCCCGTTCGTTTGCCAGCCAAGGGCAGCAGCGTACGCTGGTGCTGGCTTGGAAGGTGGCCGAGGTGACCGTCGCCCGTGACATCCTGGGCACAGCGCCGCTGCTGCTGTTGGACGACGTGATGAGCGAGCTCGATGCCGGGCGCCGGGGCGCTTTTCTGCAGCTGATCGGTGATGATATCCAGACAGTCATAACCACCACCAACCTGGGGTACTTTACCGATGACCTGCTTGATCGAGCCAAGGTGGTGAGCATGGGTGAGACGTGCTAATTACGAGCGCGAGAACGGAACGGTTGCCTTTGGCGGCTTTTTGGATGCCGAGCGTCAGCGCATCCTGGCGGCCGCGACACCTGAACGCCGCGCGCAAATGGAGGCTGCGGAGGAATCTCGTGCGGTCTATCGTGCCTGGAATGCGGTGTGCTCGGGCACGCGCGAGGGACGCCACGTGACGGGCCTGCGCTACCTGCCCGAGTCCAATGAGCTGCTGGTGTATCTCGATTCGCCCTCGTGGACGCAGGAGATGACGCTGCTGCGCGAGATCATCCGGGCGCGCATGGAGCGGGCCGGGGCGCATGTGGACGGCCTGGTGTTCAAAACGACCGCGCCCGGTCACACGCCGCCGGCTGCCAAGGAGCGCCTGCGCCCAGCCGTGACCGAGCGCCCGCCGGCTCCGCACGCCGATCTCAGCGAGGCCGAACGCGGCGAGATCGAGCGCCAAGTGGCGCCCATCGAAGATCAAAAACTGCGCGAGGCCCTCGAGAATGCCATGAGAGCCAGTGCCGAGTGGGCCAAGGGCGTGCAGAGCAAAAAAGAGCCTTAAATCGCATCTGGTGGCCTTGTAGAGCCAAATACCCTCGTTCCCGAGGGTATTTTTTTACGATAAACTAGTAAGGCTATACACATTTTCTTAACTGAAGGAGGACGTGTGGCAAACGAAAACGATTACGATGGCGGCGAGATTAAGATTCTCGAAGGTCTCGAGGCCGTTCGTAAGCGCCCGGGCATGTACATTGGCTCGACGAGCGCCAGCGGTCTTCATCACCTGGTGTGGGAGATCGTTGACAACTCCGTCGACGAGGCCATGGCCGGTTTCTGCACCGAGATTCAGGTGACGGTCCACGCCGACAACTCCATCACGGTCGTCGACAACGGGCGCGGCATCCCCGTCGACGAGCATCCTATCAAAAAGATCCCGACGCTTGAGGTCGTCATGACGATCCTGCACGCCGGCGGTAAGTTCGATAACTCGGCCTACAAGGTCTCGGGCGGCCTGCACGGCGTGGGCATCTCCGTCGTCAACGCCCTGTCCAAGCGTGTGGTCGTACAGGTATGCCGCGATGGCAACATCTACGAGATGGAGTTTTCGCGCGGCAAAACTGTCAAGAAGATGGAGGTCGTGGGCACTTCGGAGACGACGGGCACCACTGTCAGCTTCTGGCCCGACGACGAGATCTTCGAGACCTGCATCTACGATTTCGACACGCTGCACAACCGTCTGCAGGAGACGGCATTCCTCAACAAGAACCTCAAGATCGTGCTGGCCGACGAGCGCGAGGCGACTCCCCATGTGGAGGAGTTTTGCTATGCCGGCGGAATCATCGACTTCGTCAAGTTCCTCAACGAGGGCAAGGATGTCCCCGAGGCCTTTAAGGAGCCCATCTATATTGAGGGCAAATCGGATCCGGATGCGCCCGTGACCAAGATGGGCGAGGTCGAGGTGTCCCTGCAGTGGAATAGCGGCTACGGCGAGAACGTCATGTCGTTTGCCAACGACATCTACACCCCCGAGGGCGGCATGCACCTCGAGGGCTTCCGTACCGCACTCACCCGCGTGATTAACGATTACGCTCGCAAGCAGAACCTGCTCAAGGAAAAAGACGCCAACCTGACCGGCGACGACGTGCGCGAGGGTCTATCGGCCGTCATCTCGGTCAAACTGCCCGATCCGCAGTTTGAGGGCCAGACCAAGGCCAAGCTCGGCAGCTCCTATATGCGCGCGCTGACGCTCAAGATCGTGACCGACGGCCTTGCCGATTACCTCGAGGAGCATCCCAAGCCCGCTCGTGAGATCGTCAAGAAGGCCCAACAGGCCTGCAAGGCGCGCAACGCCGCCCGCAAGGCGCGCGAGGCGACCCGCCGCAAGAGCCTGCTCGAGACGGCATCGCTGCCCGGCAAGCTCGCCGACTGTTCGGTGCGCGACGCTGAGCTCACCGAGCTCTTTATCGTAGAGGGCGACTCGGCAGGCGGCTCGGCCAAGGACGGCCGCCGCCGAGACATCCAGGCGATCCTGCCCCTGCGCGGCAAGATTCTGAACGTCGAGCGCGTGGGCGATCATCGTGCGTTTTCGAGCGACACCATCCAGTCACTCATCACTGCGATCGGCTGCGGCGTCACGACGAGCGCCGGCGACGGCGGCGACTTCGATATTACCAAGGCTCGCTACCACAAGATCATCATCATGACCGATGCAGACGTCGACGGCGCGCACATCCGCATCCTGCTGCTGACGTTCTTCTACAAGTACATGCGCCCACTGATCGATGCCGGCTATGTCTATGTTGCCTGCCCGCCCATCTTTGGCATTAAGGTGCGCAACAAGATCCATTACGTGTATCCCAATGGCCGCCAGCCCGAAGACGAGATTCTGCGCGACACCATCCAGAGCCTGGGACTGAACCCCGACGACAACGACGAGGACGGCAAGGCCAAGGATGGCAAGATTACTAAGAAGCGCAAGGGCTACACCGTCCAGCGCTACAAGGGCCTGGGCGAGATGGACCCCAAGCAGCTTGCCTCGACGACGATGGACCCCAAGACCCGCATTCTGCAGCGCGTGTCGATCGAAGACGCCGTGGTGGCGGACCGCGCCGTGCGCGAGCTCATGGGTTCCGAGGTCGGCTATCGCCGCGAGTACATTGAAAAGCATGCGCATGATGCTCGGTTCCTTGACGCTTAAGAGGAGGTAACGTGGCAGACGATATCAACAACAACGAGGGTGTGGACGAGGCCGGCGACGCCGGCATGCCCGATGATCTGAAGCGCCTGCTCGCCCGCGCCGAGCAGGGCGAGGACGGCGATCCGAATTCCTATAACCCCGACGCCGAGGATGAAGAGGATGAGGATGACGACGCCGAGCTCGAGGAGAGCTTCGGTGCGGTCGACCGCGGCGCCTCGGCCGGCGAGGATATCAACGGCGGTCAGCTCCAGATTTCGGAGTTCGGCCGCGAGATGAAGCAGTCGTTCATCGAGTACTCGATGTCGGTCATCACGGCGCGCGCCCTGCCGGACGTGCGCGACGGCCTAAAGCCGGTGCACCGCCGCATCCTGTACGCCATGAACGAGAGCGGCATCTACCCCAACCGCCCGCATAAGAAGTCGGCCTGGACGGTCGGCGAAGTTATCGGCAAGTACCATCCGCACGGCGACTTCGCAGTCTATGAGGCCATGGTCCGCCTGGCACAGTGGTTCTCCATGCGCACGCCGCTCATTGACGGTCACGGCAATTTCGGCAACATCGACGGCGACGGCGCCGCCGCCATGCGTTACACCGAGAGCCGTCTGGCAAAGCCCGCCATGGAGCTCCTGCGTGACCTGCAAAAGGATACCGTCGACTGGCAGCCCAACTACGACGAGTCGCTCGCCGAGCCCGTGGCGCTGCCCGCGCGCTTTCCCAACCTGCTGGTCAACGGTAGTCAGGGCATTGCCGTCGGCATGGCCACCAATATCGCCCCGCACAACCTCACCGAGGCGATCGAGGCCACCTGCTACCTGATCGACAATCCCGATGCCACAGTCGACGAGCTTATGCAGATTATGCCCGGTCCGGACTTCCCCACCGGCGCCATCATCATGGGCAGCGCCGGCATTAGGCAGAGCTACGAGACCGGCCGCGGCTCCATTACCGTGCGCGCCAAGGCTCACGTGGAATCCACCAAGACCGGCCGCAGCCGCCTAGTCTTTACCGAGATCCCCTACATGGTTAACAAGGGCACCCTGCAGGAGAAGATCGCCCAGCTCGTGAACGACAAGCGCATCGAGGGCATCTCGGACATGCGCGACGAGTCCAACCAGAAGGGCATCCGTCTGGTCATCGAGCTCAAGAAGGGCGTCATTCCGCAGGTCGTGCTCAACAACCTGTATAAGTACACCTCGCTGCAGACGACTTTTGGCGCCAACAACTTGGCGCTCGTCAACGGCGTTCCCAAATGCCTGAGCCTGCGCGAGATGCTGCAGCACTACATCGACCACCAGGTCGACGTCGTCACCCGCCGCACCCGCTTTGATCTTAAGAAGGCCCAGGCGCGCGCCCATATCCTCGAGGGCTATCTGATGGCTCTCGACCATATCGACGAGGTCATCAGCATTATCCGCTCCTCGCAGACCGACTCCGAGGCAAGCAGCCGCCTGATCGAGCGCTTTGGCTTTACGCCCGAGCAGACCACGGCCATCCTCGAGATGAAGCTACGCCGCCTGACCGGCCTGGAACGCGACAAGATCCAGGAAGAGCTGGATGGTCTGCGCCGCGCCATCGCCTACTACGAGGACCTGCTGGCGCATGAGGAGAAGATCTTGGGCGTCATCAAGGAGGAGATGCGCGAGATCTCGAAGAAGTTTGGCGACAAGCGCCGCACCGAGATCAGCCATGTCGAGAAGGATCTGGACGTTGAAGACCTCATCGCCGACGAGGACATGGTCGTGACCATCACCCACACCGGCTACGTGAAGCGCATCCCGGTGGCTGCCTACCGCGCCCAGAAGCGCGGCGGCAAGGGCGTGTCGGGCGTCAACCTTAAAGAGGACGACGTCATCGACGAGATGTTTATCGCATCCACGCACGAGTACGTGCTGTTCTTCTCGAGCAAGGGCAAGGTCTACCGCCTGAAGGTACACGAGCTGCCGGTGGGTACGCGCCAGGCGCGTGGCACCGCGATCGTCAACCTGCTGCCCTTTGAGGAAGGCGAGAAGATCGCGAGCGTCATCAGCTGCCGCGAGTTCCCCGCCGACGAGTACCTGATGTTTGCCACCAAGAGCGGCATGGTCAAGAAGACCGTGATGAGCGCTTACGACCGCAGCCGCCGTGATGGCCTGATCGCCATCAATCTGAGAGACGACGACGCGCTGCTCGCCGTGCGCCGTGTGCGCGAGGGCGACAAGATCATCCTGGCCACCACTGCGGGCAAGGCGATCATGTTCCCCGAGGACCAGGTTCGCGCCACGGGACGCGACACCAGCGGCGTTCGCGGTATTAGCATGAAGGACGGCGTGAGCGTTTTGGGTATGGAAGTTACCAACGGCAACGGCGACCTGTTTGTCATCACCGAGCGCGGCTACGGCAAGCGCACGCCGGTCGCGGACTATCCGGAGCAGAACCGCGGCGGTCAGGGCGTCTACACCATCCAGATGACCGAGCGTAAGGGAAACCTCGCGGCCATGAAGACGGTGGGTCCGCAGCATGAGCTGTTCATCGTGACGGAAGGCGCGACGGTCATTCGCGTCAAGACCGATGAGATTAGCCAGACCGGCCGAGCCACCCAGGGCGTCAAGATGATGACCGTCGACGACAACGACCGTGTGTGCGCTGTCGCCCGCATGACGGCAGCTAAGGAAAAGCCCGAAGGCGCCGAGGCCGAGCCAACGGTCGATGCCGAAAATACCCCAGTCGACCTAGGCGACGGCAACGACATGCCAGAGGATCTCCTAGACGAGTAAGATGCCCTTACTGGTAGAAAATATCAGACCCCATATATCGGCGGTCGGCGCACTGCGCGCCGACCGCTTTTTTGAAAACCTCGGGACTCGCGTTCGCCCCGGCCGCACGGCGGCATGTGAAGTCGATCGCGAGTTCCGCACGAGCCAGAGAGCACTTAATGTGCTCTCTGCGCGAGTCAGGACTGTCCGAGCAGGCGACTTCACATGCCGCCGTGCGGCCGGGGCGAACACCCTCCAAAGATTTTCAAAAAAGTTGTTGACGCGCGCGTAATGACTCGTCTAATATATCCCTTGCGCGATGGACCTGTAGCTCAGTTGGTTAGAGCGTCCGGCTGATAACCGGGAGGTCACAAGTTCGAATCTTGTCAGGTCCACCATCAAAACTGTGAAGAGCCTCGGGGCATGGCCTCGGGGCTTTTTTCTTGTGTGTTATAAAACTCATTTTGGTTTTGTGTGCTGTGCGAAAGATTGGGTAGTATAGCTATTCAATGCGGCGAAGGCGCCGCGTGTTAACCGCTACGTACCGGAGGTGTTCCATGGTTCGTGTCGACATAGAGACCATCGTCATGGCCGCCGGTCCCGTGCCATCGCTTATCGTGCTTCGCGAGCGCTGCAGCAAATCGGACTCCCCCGCGCCACTGCGCTCCCTTTCTATCCAAACTGGTTCCTTTGAGGCTGCGGCTATTAGCCGCGGTATCGACAGCGGTCGTGCCGAGCGCCCGATCGCCCATGACCTGCTGCTCGACACGCTTGATGCCCTGGATGCAAAACTCGAGCGTATCGAGATTGTCCGTGCCGAGCCTCCCGTGTTCTACGCGACGGTCGTCGTTTTGGCCGGCGACAGCGAGCATGGCATCGATGCCCGTCCTAGCGACGCCATCGCTCTCGCCGTGCGTAGCAATGCCCCCATGTTTGTGGAGGACGACATCATGAACCGCCTGGGCACCGTATCTCCGGTTGCCGAGGAAATCGATGACGAGCAGGAATTTGAGAAGTTCGACGAGTTCGTCCATACGCTCTCGCCCGATGATTTTTAAATGACAGGTAGCCATGAGACGGAGTGTGCACTGATGGAGCGTGGCGTCTCGGCCGAGGTCGCCGCCATTGCCCGCGAGGCCCAGATGCGCTCGGAGGCATCCGAGGCTGCACGCATCGCCTACGTGACGCAGGCCCGTACACTTCGCGAGCGCCGTGCCTCCTTAATCAAGATGGTTGCCGTCTCCGCACTTGTCGCGGCAATCTCATCGCGCCTTCGTGGTACAGTTGGTGCGCTTGGGTTTTCGATTTCGACGGGCTTGGTCATCTGGGGCGTAGTCGATGCCGTGATGCTGACCAACCGGATCAAGGTTCTCGATAAGCGCGCGGCCGATATGATGCGCGCCCGCGACGCCGCCGCCAAGATCGCTGCCGAGGCACAAGAGATGTAACGACGCCGGACTCGATGGGAAGGTCTAAAAATGGCACAGGATATGCAGGACGCCGGAAACGTCTCCGCCGAGCTCGACGCCATGGTGTGCGACCTTATCGGGGCATTTTTAGACGATCTTGCCGCTGGTGAGAATCCGGGCGTTGTCGTTGCGATCGAGGACGCCGCGTCCAACCGTTATCTGGCGGCACTCGACGAGGACGGCGAGGAGGCATGCCTCGAGGCTGCCACCAACTTTATCTCCGAGCACAAGATGGGTCTTAAGGACGAGGGCCTGGGCCGCATCGCCCGTTACGCCATCGGCTACACCGGATGTGTCGAGATCGATGGCGGCTACCATGACGCCCTGCTTGTGAGTTTCTTTGAGACGACGCTCGAGAGCGGTTTTTCGGCATACGTACTGTACGAGGGTATGGGCGCCGGCGATGGTTTTATGTGGAGCGACCCTGAACCTGCAGGTGAGGAAACCCCTCTAATCTAAAATCGCTAAAATAAACGAGTTTTCGGTAAAAGGCTCAATATTCCCGCCGAGCGTTGTGTTGCTGGGTGGGTCGCATACGCGTGCCGGTTGTATATAGATAGAAGATAGGGGAACTACATGCGCGTAGACAATCTGAGGAACATCGCCATCATCGCTCACGTCGACCACGGCAAGACGACGATGGTCGACAAGCTCCTGCGTGCCACGGACGCCTTCCGTGCCAACCAGCAGGTCGAGGACCGCGTCCTGGATTCTAACGACCAGGAGCGCGAGCGCGGCATTACGATTCTCGCCAAGAACATCTCTATCGAGTACAAGGACGTTAAGATCAACGTCATCGACACCCCGGGCCACGCCGACTTTGGCGGCGAGGTCGAGCGCGTGCTGCGTATGGCCGACGGCGCCCTGCTGCTGGTCGACGCTTTTGAGGGCCCCATGCCCCAGACCCGCTTCGTGCTGCGTCATGCCATCGACACCGGCCTCAAGATCATGATCGTCATCAACAAGATCGACCGTCCGGGCGCCAACCCCGAGAAGGCCTACAACGACTGCCTGGACTTGATGGCTGACCTGGGCGCCACCGATGACCAGCTTGAGTTCGCCATGGAGCACGTGGTCTACGCCAGCGCCATGAACGGCTTTGCCCGCCTTGACCCCAACGACGGCAACATGGACATGTACCCGCTGCTCGACATGATCATCGACGACATGCCTGCGCCCGAGGTTGACGAGAACGCCCCGCTGGCCATGCAGTGCGTGACCATCGACCACTCCAACTTCGTCGGTCGCATCGGTATCGGTCGCGTGTACTCTGGCACCATCCACCAGGGCGACCAGATTCTGGTCGTCAAGAACGACGGCTCCAGCGCCACCGCTACCGTCAAGCAGCTCTTTACCTTCGACTACCTGGGCCGCACCGAGTGCCAGGAAGTCGGCGCCGGCGACATTGCCGCCGTTGTTGGCATCGACCGCACCGATATCGGCGATGTCTACACCGATCCCGAGAACCCCGTTGAGCTCGAGCCCATCGAGATCGACCCGCCGACCCTGTCCATCGTCTTTGAGGCTTCGACCTCCCCGCTCGTCGGCCGTGACGGCGACATCGTGGGCGCCCGTCAGCTCAAGGAGCGTCTGTTCAACGAGGCCGAGAACAACGTGACCATGAAGATCGAGGAGCTCGAGGACAAGAGCGGCGTCGAGGTCTCGGGCCGCGGCATTCTGCACCTGTCCGTTCTGATGGAGTCCATGCGCCGCGAGGGATTTGAGTTCCAGGTCGGCCGTCCCCGCGTTCTGTTTAAGAAGGACGAGAACGGCAACAAGATGGAGCCCGTCGAGCAGGCCGTCGTCGAGTGCCCGGACGAGTACTCGGGCAAGGTCGTTGAGGTCTTCGGCACCTCCGGCGGCATCATGACGAGTATGGATACCTCGGGCATCGTGACGCACCTTGAGTTTAAGATCCCGACCCGCGGCATCATGGGTCTTAAGAACCGCATCATGAACGTCACTCACGGCGAGGGCGTGTTCTACCACACCTTCCTGGAGTACGGCCCCTATGCCGGCGAGATCGGCAACCGCCAGAACGGCGCCATGATCTCCATGACCACCGAGAAGGCCGTTGCCTACGCTCTGGGTACGCTGCAGGAGCGCGGCCAGCTGTTCGTTGAGCCGGGCACTGAGTGCTACGAGGGCATGATCGTGGGCGAGCGCAGCAAGGCCGGCGACATGGTCGTCAACATCGCCCGTACCAAGAACCTGGGCAACCAGCGCTCCTCGACCTCCGATATCTCCGTCCAGCTGGTGCCGCCCCGCACCTTCTCGCTGGAGGAGGCGCTGGAGTACATCGCCGACGATGAGCTGGTGGAGATCACTCCCAAGAACATCCGCCTGCGCAAGCGTCTGCTCAATGCCACCGACCGCAAGAAGGCCGCCGTCCGCGCCGGTCAGGTCAACAAATAAGCGCTGAGCTTTATAACGACTAACAAGAAAGGGCGCCGACCATCGCGGTCGGTGCCCTTTTTTGTGTACAGGGATTGAGTTGGTCTGCACCCCCCACAAAGGTGCCTGTCCCCTTTGTGGGGTTGACGGCTAGGCGGTGGGGAGTCCTGGCGTGTTGGAGGCTTGTTGCGGCTTGAGGCGGGCGTTGCGCCAGATGATCTGGATGACGTAGCCGAGCGTAAAGACGAAGGCTACGCCGCTGACAAAGCTGCCCATAAGGGGAAGTGCCGTGAGTGCGCCCGCGGCGATACCGCCCACGGCGGCCATGGCGTAGCGGTTCTGGTTGTGTCCGACCATGCGTGCGATCGCGGTGCCCGTAAATGCCGCCGAGACCAGAGCGATGCCGATCACGGCGCACATGAGAGCTCCGGCGAGCGACAGACCTGCAATCGAGATGGTGAGCAGCAGGACGGCGGGAACGGCGGCCACCGTGCCCAAAAGACCGCTCACCCACAGCGGGGTGGGGCGTTGACGAAGCATACCGGCGGCGCTGGCGGTCGCGCGCGGAAAGACGAGTTCAAGGATGATCGCGACGAAGCAGGTGGAAAGCGCTGCGGCGACGATGCCGCCGATGGTGTCGTTAATCGTAGAGGTGTTCTCGTTCTCGGTGCGGTCGATCTTGAGGGCTCCTACCTGAGCGCCCTCGGCCCGCTCGGGATCCTCGGAGATGTGGGCGTTCACCGTGCCGGTAACGCGGGCGTTTTTGCCCAGAATGAGTTTGTCGGCCCAGACCTCGACATCGCCATCGACGGTGCCGTCGATGGTTACCGTGCTGCCCGCGAGTGCTGCCGACTTGGCGGAGCCACGCAGGGCAACCGT
Source organism: uncultured Collinsella sp. (assembly GCA_900541195.1). Taxonomy (GTDB): domain Bacteria; phylum Actinomycetota; class Coriobacteriia; order Coriobacteriales; family Coriobacteriaceae; genus Collinsella. Next base: position 47,833 of record UQIY01000003.1, read on the forward strand.
CTCGCCCATCGCGTAAAAACAGCTGGCGGTGCTGCCGGTGTTAAGCACGACGTGCTGACCGGCTACCGTCACGCTGCCATCGATTGCGGTTTTGGAGATATCGATGGTGCGTGCCGCCAGGCGAACGGCGCCGCCTACGGTGCAGTCGCGAATCGATAGGCTGTCGCCCGCCGCGATAATATCGCGGCCGATGGAGGCATCATCCAGGTTAAGGCTTTGGCCAGCCCAGTACAGGTCGCCCTCGGCGCCAGACGGATTTGAGTCAGCTTCGGATGCGAGTACGTTGCCCGCGGTGTCTGTGCCGGCGAACGACGCCGTGGGAAGTACGGTCAGCGCAAGCGCAATCAGTACGAATAGGAGGGCGATGCGGCCCTGCGCTTTGTGGCGCTTGGTCGACGGTTCTAGGTTGCAAGGCATAGTGAATCCTTCGTTAGATACTCGGCATATATCTAACAGGGTACCCAACGTGCGAGCGCTCTAAAAGAACTACTCGGTTGCATTTCGAAGGGTCGTGCCGTGCTATCTACTCTTTGCGATGTAAAAAGTGCGCGATGTCTTCTTCGGTGGGGCTTTTGATGTCAAAGCGCAGCGAGAGCCAGCGCAGACCCATGGTCACGATAACGCATACGACCAGCGCAGCGACATTGCTGACCAAGCCACTCATGACGAGGCTTACATAGCTTGCCGATCCGGCGATGGCCGCGATGGCATAAAAGTTGGTGCGTTGGAAAATGCCCGGAACCACGCCCATAAAGCCGTCGCGCAGCATGCCGCCGCCCACCGCGGTAAAAAAGCCCATCATGATGCAAACGACGGGTGCAAATCCGTAGACCAGTGCCTTGTCTGCGCCGGTTGCCGCATAGATGCCGACCGAGATGATGTCGAGCAGGGGAATGAGTTTGTCGGGCTTATCGACGATTGCCGGGAAGATGTAAATGATGGCCGCCGTGGCGATGGAGAGCGGCAGCGCCATTGGCTGGTTGAGGATGTAGACGTTGCCGACCTGGAGTGTCATGTCGCGCAAAAGACCGCCGCCCAGACCGCAGACTACCGCGAGTGCGACCGCGCCCACCAGGTCGAGCTTGTGTTCGCGCGCAACCAGCACACCCGAGATCGATGCAGCGACAACGGCGAACATCTCGAGCCAAAATGGGATAGCGACCATGGCATCCGAGGCATGTGAGGTAACGGTTATGGCGGCGACGACGGGCAAGATGGGGTCCTTTGAGTTACGGGATTGGACAATGCCCGTACATAGTACATGTTCGGCGACGATCGCGACCCTATTGCTCGGCAAACGGTCGGGACTGGGTGCGGTCATAGGTTTCAAGTATGTACATCAGCCTCCAAAGATGTCGAAAAATATCGTTTTTGGGGGGGGTGATGTACATGTTTGGGGATCTGGGTTGATGCTGAACGCGATGGGGACGTGGCTGAATAGGAGGGATGTCTAAATTTTGAGCGGCGCTCAAAATTTATCCGGTCGGCTTACGCCGACCGCGCTGCACTAAAAACGCGCCACTGGTGCGTTTTCTTTATGCTTTGCGCCCTGGCGGGTTCGAACCCCTCCTTCTTCGCCGTATTTGCTTGTTAGGGACTCAAAACAAAAAAGCTCCCATTCCTGGGAGCTTTCTCAACCAAAATGGCGGAGGAGGAGGGATTCGAACCCTCGTGACCTTATACAGGCCAAACGGTTTTCGAGACCGCCGCATTCAACCACTCTGCCACCCCTCCGCGTGGGGTAAAAACAAAGCAGGCACTAAGGCCTGCTTTGGAATTAACTGGCGGAGAGTCAGGGATTTGAACCCTGGAGACGCTTTTGACGCCTACACGATTTCCAATCGTGCTCCTTCGGCCACTCGGACAACTCTCCGTTAAATGCGAAAGTCAGTATACACGAGGAATCGAAAAGTGCAAACAGAAAACTTGGCATTTTTTAAAGCGCTCGCTCCGCATCCGTATCCGGCATGTGCCAGATGAGTACTAAAAAAGCATCCTGACCAGCCAGATCCCGCTCGATGATCTGTTCAAAATAGGTATTCATGAATGACGTGGCAGCGAATTTAAAAATTTTGAGGCAATCGATCGAACCGGTGGTATGCATTTCGTGACCACAACCCTGCAATCGGCGACCTGCGGTTTGACTCAGGTTGTCCTCGCCGCAGCGTATCTTGCTATCGAATTCGTCAAGCTCTTGGTCAGCATTTGGTTGGAATACGCATGAAGAGCCGTGTAAGCATGGACATATGTGGAGGTCATGAGGTTGTAGCTGCATATTCTTGCAGCCTGGGAGGTTGAAAGATATTATTACCAAGTCTTTTCCTGCTTCAGGCGCACCTTCACGACCTGAAGCCACATTTGCCCAGAGGAGGTGACAATATGAAGGCTTATGAACTGCTGTTCTTTGTTGACCCGTCGCTCGACCCCGAGACTCGTCTCGCTGTTATGAAGCGTATCGATACCACGATCGCTGAGGGCGCTGGCAAGGTCGACTCCGTTGACGAGTGGGGCAAGCGCAAGCTCGCCTACGAGATCAACGACCTCACCGATGGTGACTACACCCTCATCAACTTCCACGCAGATCCTACCCAGATCGCCGAGCTTGATCGCGTCCTGCGCATCACCGACGCTGTGGTCCGCCACATGATCGTCCGTCGCGACGACCAGGAGTAAGACTGTCGTTTTGGACTGGGCTTGTGCCCCAAGAGGAAGTAGTGAGTTATGAGCATCAATCGAGTGAACATCACCGGTAACCTCACCCGCGATCCCGAGCTGCGCGCCACCGCCGGCGGAACCCAGGTTCTGTCCTTTGGCGTCGCCGTGAATGATCGTCGCCGCAATGCGCAGACTGGCGAGTGGGAGGACTATCCCAACTTTGTCGACTGCACTATGTTCGGCACCCGCGCCGAGGCCGTGAGCCGTTTCCTGGCAAAGGGAAACAAGGTCGCGATCGAGGGCAAGCTGCGCTACAGCTCTTGGGAGCGCGACGGCCAGCGCAGGAGCAAGCTTGAGGTCATCGTCGATGAGATCGAGTTTATGAGCTCCCGTGGTGGCCAGGGTGGCTACGATCAGGGCGGTTACGCCCCCGCAGCTCCCGCGCCCGCAGCGCGTCCTGCCGCACCGATGGCTACGCCGCCCGCGGTCGACGTCTACGATGAGGACATCCCGTTCTAAGGGTTGTTCACCTATTTTTGAGTGAGAGGCGGCTTCGGCTCGCCGAAGTTGCCAAATGAAAGGTATTTTGACATGGCTAATGATTATTCTGCACGTCAGCCGCGTCGTAAGTACTGCCAGTTCTGCAAGGAGAACACTGAGTTCATCGACTATAAGGACACTCAGCTTCTCCGTAAGTACATGACCGACCGTGGCAAGATCAAGCCCCGTCGCGTCACTGGCGCTTGCACGCAGCATCAGCATGACATCGCCAACGCCATCAAGCGCGCCCGCGAGATGGCTCTCCTGCCGTACACCGTCCCCGTGGTTTCCTCTCGTGGCAACCGCGACCGCGGCTAAGAAGGGAGACGCATCATGAAGGTTATTCTTCTCGATGAGATCAAGGGCAAGGGCGGCGAGGGTGACGTCGTAGAGGTCGCTCAGGGTTACGCTGAGAACTTCCTGTTCCCCAAGAAGCTCGCTGTTGCCGCCACCAAGGGCAACCTCAAGCAGCTTGACGAGCGTCGCAACAACATCGCCAAGCGCGAGGCCGTCCGTCTGGCTACCGCCAACGAGACCAAGGCTGCCTTCGAGGGCAAGCAGGTCACCGTTGACGTCAAGGTTGGCGACGAGGGCATCCTCTTTGGCTCCGTTACCGCCGCTATGATCGCTGACGCCATCAAGGATCAGCTCGGTATGGACATCGACCGCAAGCGCGTCGAGCTCGGTAAGCCCATCAAGGTTGCCGGTGCCCACACCGTCGCTATCTCGCTGTACCGCGAGATCAAGGCCGAGGTTGTCGTTCTCGTCGGCGTTACCGCCGAGGAGCTCGCTGCCGAGGCTGAGGTTGAGGAGACCGCTGAGGTCGCCGAGGCCGAGACCGCCGAGGTCGAGACCGAGGCTGCTGCCGAGTAGCATTTGCTGCAACGCAACAATCTTGTTCTAAGAAGGGCGCTCTGGGAGACCAGGGCGCCCTTTTATTTTTTGCGCTGGGTGAGTGTCGTGGCAGTCATTGAGATGCGGTCCCGTGTATGGGACCGTTCATCCGTTTGGTTCGGTGATGATTGCCAAGCCGCGGCTCGATTTATAGCCGCGGCTGATACTATGGATGCTCGCAAGCGATATGAATGAGGACGCTCATGGCATATGACGATAGGGAGACGGGGCTGACGGTCGAGGACCGTGGCTCTAAGTTGGGTCTCCCCCAAAACCAAGATGCAGAGGCCAACGTACTGGCCGCTATGCTGCTCTCGCCCGAGGTGGTCGAAGAGGCCCAAGTCGAGCTGCAGCCCGATGACTTCTACCGGCCCATTCATAAGACCATCTATACCGCGATGGTCGATATGTATAACAGTCGCATCCCCATTGACTCTATCTCGCTGATCGATTACCTGCGAAGCATCAACAAGCTCGATGCCGTGGGCGGCGAGGCGTACATTTTGGAGCTGATGGGACAGACTCTGTCGCTCGTCAACTGGCAGCACCATGCCGCCATCGTTCGCCGCGACTCGATGCTGCGTGAGCTGATTGGCGCCACCAACGAGATCAACGCGCTGGCCTACAACGCCCCCACCGACACCAAAGAGGTCGTGGAGCTGGCCGAGAGCAAGCTGCTCAAGGTCACGGCGCGTGAGGTTAAGTCGAGCTACAAGACGCTGACCGAGTTTATGGTCGAGGCCTATAACGAGGCCGAGGAAGTGTGCAAGGCCGGCGGTCAGGCTGCAGGCGTGCCCACGGGCTTTCCGTCGCTCGACCGTATGCTCATGGGTTTCCGCGAGGGCCAGCTCATCATTATCGGCGCCCGCCCCGCCGTTGGTAAGACGTCGTTCGCCCTGAACTTGGCGCTCAACGCCGCCGCCGCGGGCTATACCGTCGGCTTCTTCTCGCTGGAGATGTCGGGCAAGGAAATTGCCCAGCGTCTGATTTGCGCCTATGCCATGATCTCGATCAGCGACTTCCGTACGGGCCGCATTAGTCCCGAGCAGTGGGCCAACATCAATGAGGCCACGCAGACGCTGTCCAAGCTCGATATTCTGATTGACGATACGCCCGGCACCACGGTGACCGAGATTCGCGCCAAGAGCCGCCGCATGCTCCATAACAAGGAGAAGGCCATCATCATCCTGGACTATTTGCAGCTGGTGAGTCCCCCGCCGGGACGTCGTTCCGAGAGCCGCACCGTCGAGGTCTCCGAGATGTCGCGTGGTCTGAAGATTATGGCCAAGGAGCTCAAGATTCCGCTGATCGCGCTGTCGCAGCTGTCGCGTCAGGTCGAGTCCCGTACCGGAAAGCGCCCGCAGCTGTCCGACCTGCGTGAATCGGGCTCCATCGAGCAGGACGCCGATATCGTCATGTTCTTGGACCGATCCGCCGACGAGGCCGAGGCCTCGCGCGACGACCGACCCGACGAGGGCGTTACGCGTATCGTCGTGGCTAAGAACCGTTCGGGCCCGATCGGCGACGTCGACCTGATGTTCCTGCCGGCATCCACCAAGTTCTATGAGCTTGATGGGGCGCATACCGAGGAGTAGGACAGGCGCCCGTTACACGGGTATACTGGGAATGTTTTGTGCTTCTGCGCACTTGCGGTGTGCGGACAGTCCATGAATGTGAGGAGTAAACATGCCGTCAACCGTTTTGGTCGGTGCCCAGTGGGGCGATGAGGGCAAGGGTAAGATCTGCGACCTGGTCGCCGGCGACTTTGATGCCGTCGTGCGCTATTCGGGCGGCAACAACGCCGGCCACACCATCGTCGTCAACGGCAAGAAGTACGGCCTGCACCAGGTGCCCTCCGGCATCATGTATTCCGACCACGTGTCGGTGATCGGTAACGGCTGCGTCGTCAACCCCAAGGTCGTCCTTGAGGAGATCGACATGTTCGAGGCCGACGGCATCACCACCAAGAATCTCAAGATCAGCGGCAACGCGCATGTCATCATGCCGTACCACATCGATCTGGATGGCGCCTTTGAGCAGAAGCTCGGCAAGAAGAACATCGGTACCACCAAGCGCGGCATCGGTCCGTGCTACCAGGACAAGATGGCCCGTATTGGCCTGCGTATGCAGGACATGCTGGATGAGGCGCTGTTCCGCGATAAGCTGGAGACCGCTCTTGCCCGCGTGAACCCCGAGCTAGAGCTCATCTACAACCTGCCCACCTACACCGTGGATCAGATTTGCGATGAGTACCTGCCCATGGCCGAGCGCCTGCGCCCCTACATCACCGAGACGAGCCTGCTGCTCAACAACATGATCGATGAGGGCAAGGATTTGCTGTTTGAGGGCGCCCAGGCGACGCTGCTCGACATCGATCACGGCACCTATCCGTACGTGACGTCTTCTAACTGCACCGCCGGCGGCGCCATTACCGGTTCCGGCGTCGGCATGAAGAACGTCGACCGCGTGCTGGGCGTCATGAAGGCCTATATCACCCGCGTCGGTTCGGGCCCCATGCCCACCGAGCTTTCCTATGAGTCCGAGGCCGGCCACACGCTGACCGAGGAGGGCTACGAGTACGGCGTGACCACCGGTCGCCGTCGTCGCTGCGGCTGGTTTGACGGCCCTATCGCCAACTATGCCTCGCGCGTCAACGGCCTCACCGACATCGCCGTGACCAAGCTCGACGTGCTTTCGGCCTTCGACACCATTAAGGTGTGCGTTGCCTATGACGTCGACGGCGAGCGCTACACGAGCGTGCCCGAGCACCAGGTGCGTTTTGAGCATGCCAAGCCCATCTACGAGGAGCTCCCTGGCTGGAAGTGCGACATCACCGGCTGCCGCAGCTTTGATGAGCTGCCGCAGGAGGCTCAGGACTACGTGGCATTTATCGAGGATCTGGCACACACCCGCGTGACGTTCATCGGCGTCGGCGCCGGTCGCGAGCAGATCATCAACCGATTCTGGAAGTAATCGGCGTTATTTGGTTATTGCGATATACCCCTTTGCAGCCCAGACGGGCGGCCGAGGGGTATATTTGCTTGCAAAGGGCTCGCGCGGAGCGGGCCATTCATCCATAGAGGAGGCACCCTTGAAGGCGGACACTCAAACCATCGACATCCTGTTGTTGGGCAGCGGCGGCCGCGAGCATGCTCTGGCAGCCAAGCTCGCAGCATCACCGCGCGCCGGCAAGCTCTACATCGCGCCGGGTAACGGTGGCACCGCGAGCTGCGGCGAGAACGTGGTTCTCGACGACTGCGATCCTGCGGCCGTGGCGGCGTTTGCTCAGAGCCACGGATGCGGACTCGTGGTAATTGGCCCCGAGGCTCCGCTCGTGGCGGGCGTGGCCGACGCCGTGCGCGCGGCGGGTATTCCCTGCTTTGGCCCGGGTGCCGAGGGCGCCCAGATGGAGGGCTCTAAGCTGTTCTCCAAGCAGCTCATGGAGCGTGCGGGCATTCCGACGGCAGCCTATGGTTCGTTTACCGACGAGGCTTCGGCTCTCGCCTACGTGCGCGAGCAGGGCGCCCCGCTGGTCGTCAAGGCCGACGGCCTTGCCGCGGGCAAGGGCGTTATCGTGGCGACCGAACTTGAGCAGGCCGAGGAAGCCGTACGCGAGTGCTTTGGCGGCACCTTTGGCGATGCCGGCAACACCGTGGTTATCGAGGAGATGCTGACCGGCCCCGAGTGCTCGCTGCTGGCCTTTACCGACGGCAAGACCGTGCGCCCCATGGCCACCTCGCAGGACCACAAGCGCGCGCTCGAGGGCGACAAGGGTCCCAACACCGGTGGCATGGGCGTCTACAGCCCGGTGCCCATCGTGACTGACGAGGAGCACGCCACCATGGTGAAGGTCATGGAGCAGACCGTTGCCGAGCTTGCTGCCGAGGGCATCGACTACCGCGGCTGCCTGTATGGCGGCTTTATGCTCACTCCCGCCGGCCCCAAGGTGTTGGAGTTCAACGCCCGCTTTGGTGATCCCGAGACGCAGGTCGTGCTGCCGCGCCTTAAGAACGACCTGGTCGAGGTCATGCTGGCTTGTGCCAACTGCGAGCTCGATCAGATTGAGCTCGACTGGCGTGACGAGTGGGCCGTGGCCGTTGTCCTGACGAGCGCGGGCTACCCCGGCAGCTACGAGAAGGGCAAGGTCATCACCGGTATCGCCGATGCCGAGGCCATGGAGAACGTGACCGTATACCACGCGGGCACTGCCGTGGTGGACGGTCAGCTCGTGACCAATGGTGGCCGCGTGCTTGCCGTGACCGCTCTGGGCGACACGTTCGAGAACGCTCGCAACCTTGCCTACGAGGCCTGCGAGAAGATTGATTTTGAGGGCAAGACCCTGCGTCACGACATCGGCCTGCGCGCGCTGCGCGGTCGCGACGCCTGGGATGCCTAAAATCCGAGAGGAATGAGACGGATGGACGAGAAGAACGAAGAGCTCGTGGACGCGCAGATCGTCGAAGAGGACAGCCGCATGTATGGGCACGCCGAGGGCGAGCCTGGTGGCGAGGTCGCTGACGAGCCGGCGCTGGTGTTGGGCGATGACGACCCGCACGATGCCGAGCTGCACGAGAAGATTCTTTCGGAGGAGTGCGCCTGGAAGGGCAAGATTCTCGACGTCCACCGGCTTGAGGTTGAGCTGCCCAACGGTCACCGCAGCGCCCGCGATATCGTTCGCCATCCGGGTGCGGCGGCCGTTGTGGCACTGACCGAGAGCGGCAAGATCGTACTGGTGCGTCAGTACCGCACCGCCATCGACCGCGTGACGGTCGAGATTCCTGCCGGCAAGCTCGACCCGGGCGAGGACCCGCTCGATTGCGCCAAGCGCGAACTGCATGAGGAGACGGGCTTTAGGGCTGGTCGTATTCGCTTTTTGACGTCGATTGTCACGTCCTGCGGTTTTTGCGATGAGATCATCCACATCTACTTGGCTACCAAGCTCGAGTTTGATGCGCCCAACCCCGATGATGACGAGTTTGTCAACGTGGACCTGGTGCCGCTGCACGAGCTGATCGACGCCGTGCTCGACGGCAAGATCGAAGACGCCAAGACCGTCGTAGGCGCGCTTGCCTGCGATAGCATCGCGCACCGCTTGGGTGGGGCCGAGCTGTAACGAGCGGGAATAGCCCTGGGACAAGAACTACTGATTACTTTGTCCCAGGGCCTTATGTTGCTGATATTTCTTTGAGGATCACATGTTTAAGAGGTTTCTTTCGTATTACGAGCCCCAGATGGGGCTTTTTGTTGCTGATACTGTTTGTGCTCTGGTGCTTGCCGCCATTGACCTGGCGTTCCCCATTATCCTGCGCAATTTGACCGGTGGGCTGTTTACTCAGGGTCAGGCTGCTATTATGCAGGCGCTCGGCATGATCGCGGTGGGCTTGGTGCTGATGTATGCCGTCCGCTGCGCCTGCCGCTATTTTGTGAGCTATTGGGGTCACGTGATGGGCGCGCGTATGGAGTCCAAAATGCGCGAGGACCTGTTTGACCAGTATGAGCGCTTTAGCTTTGCATACTTCGACCGCAACAGCTCGGGCGACATGATGAGCCGCGTGGTCAACGACCTGTTCGATATCTGCGAGGCGGCGCACCACGTGCCCGAGTGGATCATCATCTGCGGCATCGAGATCATCGGCTCGTTTGTGATCCTCTTTACCATTGCCCCGGTGCTGGCGCTCGCCATGGCCGTGGTGACGGCGGCGTTTGCGGTCATCATGTTTTGGCAGAACATGCGTATGCGCGAGGTTTTTAGCGACAACCGCAAAAAGATCAGCGGCATCAATGCGCAGCTGCAGGATTCGCTTGCGGGCATGCGCGTAGTCAAGAGCTTTGCCAACGAGGAGACCGAGCGCGCCAAGTTCCGTGCCTCTAACGATCGCTACCTTTCGTCCAAGGAGAACATGTATCACGCCATGGGCGTCTATACCGCGACGTATGGCCTGCTCTCGGGTGTGCTCTATGTGATCGTGGTGCTGCTGGGCGGCTGGCTGGTCGCCCAGGGACAGCTGCAGGCGGTCGATATGGCGACCTTTGCACTCTATATTTCGCTGTTCTGCACGCCGCTCGAGACGCTCGTCAATTCGGCCGAAACGTATCAGAAGGCTATCGCCGGCTTTAAACGTATGGACGAGGTGCTCTCGACCGCGCCGGATATCCAGGACAAGCCGGGCGCTACGGATCTGCAGGTGACTGCCGGCGCCGTGGAGTATCACGACGTGTGCTTTAACTACGAGGATGTTGAATTGGCCGAGCGCGGCGCCGACGGACGCCCTGTTATCGACCACATGGACCTGTCCATCAAGCCCGGTCAGACCATCGCTTTGGTTGGCCCCTCGGGCGGCGGCAAATCGACGACTTGTTCGCTGTTGCCGCGCTTTTACGACGTTGCCGCCGGCTCCATTAGCATCGACGGCCAGGATGTGCGCGACGTGACGCAGCATAGTCTGCGCCGTGCCATCGGCCTGGTGCAGCAAGATGTGTACCTGTTTGATGGAACGATCGGCGAGAACATCGCCTACGGCAAGCCGGGCGCCACGGCAGAAGAGATCGCCGAAGCGGCCCGCCGCGCCAATATCGATACCTTTATCGAATCGCTTCCGCAAGGCTACGACACCGTGGTGGGCGAGCGCGGCAGCCGTCTTTCGGGTGGTCAAAAGCAGCGCGTCGCCATCGCGCGCGTTTTTCTCAAGAATCCCAAGATCCTTATTTTGGATGAGGCGACGAGTGCCCTGGATAACGAGAGCGAGGAAGCGGTGCAGGAGTCGCTCGAAGAGCTGGCACGCGGCCGTACCACGATCATCATCGCCCACCGTCTCTCGACTATTAAGCATGCTGACGAGATTGCGACCGTTGAGCATGGTCGCGTTGTGGAGCGTGGCACGCACGAGGAGCTTCTCGCCCGTGGCGGCACCTATGCCCGTTACTATCGAATGCAGTTCGAAGGTGCGCGTGCGCACGAGCTCGACTGATTGATATGACAGGAAGTTTATGGCTGACAAGAACCCTTTGACTCCGGAAGAAGTGACGGAGTTATTCTCCGAAATCGATGCATCCGGCGTCTTGGATCCCACGCTCGCCAAAAAGCGTACCGAGCGCATGCGTGAGAAGGAGGCTGCGGCCAAGCGCGGTGACAAAGCGGCGCTAGCGCAGCTGCGCAGCGAGGACCGCGCGAGCCAGGCAAAACATATCGACCCGCTGTCCGAGGACGATCCTTCGGGCTCGCAGGTGAGCCATACCATTACGAAGACCGCGATGGCCGTGGTCATCGGTATTTTGGTGCTGATCGTGGGCATGCAGATTGGCTACGGCGTGATGCGTCGTCTGAACACCGCCAACCTGTCCGAGAGCGTTTCGGTCGATACCGTTTCGACCGCGCTCAAGGGTGGACTTGAATGGGGCAACGGCTTTACGCAGTTCCCGCTCGACTTCACCGTCGATGAAGCCGATGAACGCACGGGCACGGTCGAGGTGACGGTGTTGGACACATCGTCTGCCAACGAGCTCGAGCTGCTGTCCAACGGGCAGATTCAGGCCGCGGCGCTTGCGACCAACGCGTTGCTCAACGATAAGATCGACCGCGTGGTGTATAACGTTCATGCCTATATCGACGAGGATAGCAACATTCAGCACGATTCCTTCTTTGGCATGTTCCCCGCGCGCGGCCACCAGAGCGCTATTTTGACGTTCGTGTGGACCAAGAGCTCATCCAACGCCACGAGTATCGACTGGAAGATGCGCATCGTGAGTATGGATGACACCATCGCCGAGCGCATTCAGAAGCAGGTGAACTCGGTGTCGTCGTTGATTGAGGACCCGGTGGTGAGCCAGACCAAGATTGACGAGGAAAAAGCCGAGCGCGATCTGGAGCATCGTCTGCATGGCCGCGAGATTTTCCGTGGCGGCAAGCCCGATCGCACACCGTCCGAACTGCTGGAGCAGGACAAGAAAAAATAAGACGCCATCATCCCGCGTGAGCCACAAGCCCCGCGGGATGATTTTTCTGGGACGGGGATTAAAAAACATTATGCATAGAAAGTCATAATTATCATTTCGTAAACATTTCGATGAAATTAACGCCATGAGGCATGCTTGCGGTTACAATACCGCGAGGCCTAACTACACACCTTTAAGCCGGTCCTGTGAGACCGGGAAGGAGAATTATGGCGAACAACCATACCGCGGGCGCTGCCGCCCGCACCTTCGCGCCCAGCGAGCTTTGCCAGCGTATGCTGGCCAAAACCAGCAAGGGCACCTGCGGTCCCTGCATCCTGTATCTTGAGGATGGGACCATTTTTTATGGACGTGCATGCGGCGCCGAGGGCACCGCGACCGGCGAAGTTTGCTTCAACACCTCGCTCGAGGGCTACTTTGAGGTCATGACCGACCCGAGTTATGCCGGCCAAATCGTAACCATGACCTATCCGCAGATCGGCAACTACGGTATCGACGAGACCGACGTCCAGTCGGCCTTCCCCGGCGACGCCGTGCGCCCTGCGAGCGCTCCGGCCATGCGCGGCATGATCGTTCGCGACATGTGCGCCACGCCTTCTAACTGGCGCTCGGCCGTCAGCGTGCCGGAGTACCTGCGTGCACACGGCATCGTCGCTATCGAGGGCGTCGACACCCGCGCTCTCGTGCGCCACCTGCGCGACAACGGTTCCAAGATGGGCATTATTTCGACCGAGATCTTCGACGTCGACGAGCTTGCCGAGCGTCTGGCCGCTGCGCCCACGCTGGTAGGCGAGAACCTGGTCAAGACCGTAAGTTGCCCCGTACCTCACGAGTTTGTGGCCGCCGACCTGCCTGCCACGCATGACTTTGCGCTTACGGCTGCCGCTCCTGCCCGTCACAAAGTGGTCGCCTACGACTGCGGTGTGAAGCGCGGCATTCTGGAGGGTCTGGTCCGCGCCGGCTGCGACCTTACCGTCGTGCCGTGGGATACGCCCGCGAGTGAGGTGCTCGACATGAATCCCGATGGCGTCTTTTTGTCCAATGGTCCCGGCGACCCCGACGCCGTGGTGGAGACCTACGAGCAGGTGCAGCAGCTGATCGGCAAGGTGCCGGTCTTTGGTATTTGTCTTGGTCACCAGATGATCAACCTGGCCTGCGGCGCTCAGATGGAAAAGCTTAAGTTCGGTCACCGCGGTGGCAACCAGCCGGTCATGAACCTGGTAAGCCGTCGCGTGGAGATTACCGCGCAAAACCATGGCTTTGGTCTGCTGTTCCCCAGCTTGGGCAAGCTTGTCCCCGAGCTTTCCGGCGGCGAGACCGAGCATGCGGCCGACGGCGACCTGCGCGCCTGGGTGCGTCGCGGCATCGCGCCGGTCGTGATGAACGAGCGCTTCGGCCGCATTCGCCTGACGCACGTGAACCTCAACGACGGCACCGCCGAGGGCATCCAGCTGCTCGATGCCCCGTGCTTCTCGGTCCAGTACCACCCCGAGGCCTCGCCCGGCCCCACCGATGCCCACTATCTCTTTACCGCCTTTACGCGACTCATGGACGGCGAGGAGAACTACCTGGACATCGACACCGCGAAGGACCGCCTTGCCGGCTGGAATTTTGCCGAGACCGCCGCGACCGAGACCGAGGAGAACTAACATGCCGAAACGTACTGACATCAAGCGCATCCTCGTCATTGGTTCGGGCCCCATCGTTATTGGCCAGGCCTGTGAGTTCGACTACTCCGGCGCCCAGGCCTGCAAGGTGCTCAAGGAGGATGGCTTTGAGGTCATCCTGGTCAACTCCAACCCGGCGACCATCATGACCGACCCGGGCCTTGCCGACCGCACCTATGTCGAGCCCATCACCGCCGAGTTTATCGAGCGCGTAATCAAGAAAGAGCGCCCGGACGCGCTGCTGCCCACGCTGGGCGGCCAAACCGGTCTGAACGCCGCCGTCGAGCTGGCGAAAGACGGCACGCTGGACAAGTACGGCGTCGAGATGATCGGCTGTGACCTGGCCGCTATCGAGCGTGGCGAGGACCGCAAGCTCTTTAACGAGGCCATGGCCGAGATTGGCCTGGAGGTCGCACGCTCGGGCTATGCCTACAGTGTGGCCGACGCCGAGGCTATCGCCGAGCGCGTGGGCTATCCCTGCGTACTGCGCCCGAGCTTTACCCTCGGCGGCGCCGGCGGCGGCATCGCTCACACCCACGAGGAGCTCGTCTCCATCGTGAGCCAGGGCCTGGAGCTCTCGCCCGCCCACGAGGTGCTGGTCGAGGAGTCCATCGAGGGCTGGAAAGAGTACGAGATGGAGGTTATGCGCGACCACGCCGGCAACGGCATCATCGTGTGCTCCATCGAGAATCTCGACCCCATGGGCGTGCACACCGGCGACTCCATCACCGTGGCGCCGGCGCAGACGCTCTCCGACCTTGAGTATCAGCGCATGCGCGTGGCCTCGCTCGCCATTCTGGAGAAGATCGGCGTCGAGACCGGTGGCTCCAACGTGCAGTTTGCCGTGAACCCCAACACCGGTCGCTTGATCGTCATCGAGATGAACCCGCGCGTGAGCCGTTCGTCCGCGTTGGCCTCCAAGGCCACGGGTTTCCCCATCGCCAAGGCCGCCGCGCGCCTGGCCGTGGGCTACACGCTCGACGAGATCGTCAACGACATCACCAAGGCAACGCCTGCCTGCTTTGAGCCCACGATTGACTACTGCGTGGTCAAGGTGCCGCGCTTTGCCTTCGAGAAGTTCAAGGGTACCGACCCCACGCTCACCACGCGCATGAAGGCCGTGGGCGAGATTATGGCGATCGGCCGCACCTTTGAGGAGGCCTTCGGCAAGGCCATGCGTTCGCTGGAGGACGGTCACCAGGGTATCTGCGCCGGTGGCAAGGAGGGTGCCGACAAGCTGAGCGACGATGAGCTCGCTCAGGCCGTGGCCACGCCGACCGAGCACCGCATCTTCTTTGTGGTCGAGGCCCTGCGCCGTGGCTGGGACATCGCTCGCATCCATGCCATCTGCGGCATCGATCCGTGGTACCTCAACCGTATCAACGACATGGTGCAGGTTCAGGAGAGCATCCGCGGCCTGCGCGTGGGGGATATCGACGCCGACGCGATGCGCCTGCTCAAGCAGTACGGCACGAGCGACGCCGAGATCGCCGCGCTGACCAGCTCGGACGAGCGCTTTGTGCGCGCCTATCGCAAGGGCCTGGGCGTGGTTCCCAGCATGAAGACGGTCGATACCTGCGCTGCGGAGTTCTCGAGCGCCACGGAGTACCACTACAAGACGTACGAGAACATCTACCGCACGAGCCCGGATGCCAAGAAGTGCGTGGCTCCCGACGAGACCACGCCGGCGGACAAGCCCAAGGCGATGATCCTGGGCGCCGGCCCCAACCGCATTGGCCAGGGTATCGAGTTCGATTACTGCTGTGTGCACGCGAGCTACGCGCTGGCGGCCCGCGGCTTTGAGACCATCATGGTCAACTGCAATCCCGAGACCGTCTCGACCGACTATGACACGTCCGACCGTCTGTACTTTGAGCCGCTCACCTACGAGGACGTCATGGACGTTATCGACGTTGAGCGCCCCGATGGCGTCGTGGTGACGCTCGGCGGCCAGACCCCGCTTAAGCTGGCGCGCATGCTCGAGGAGAGCGGCGTGAACATCATGGGCACCAAGCCCGATGCCATCGACTTTGCCGAGGACCGCGAGCGCTTCGCCGCTCTGCTCGACAAGCTGGGTATCATGTACCCGCCGGCGGGCCAGGCCACCTCGTTTGAGGAGGCCGAGGCCGTGGCCGCGCACATCGGCTACCCACTGCTGGTGCGTCCGAGCTACGTGCTGGGCGGCCGCGGCATGATGATCGCCTACGATGCCGAGCATCTGCGCGATTACATGGCCGAGGCCGCGCGCATTAGCCCCGACTACCCGGTGTACCTCGATCGCTTCCTGGAGGGTGCGATCGAGTCCGATGTCGACGCCCTGTGCGATGGCGAAGAGGTCTACATCGGCGGCATTCTGGAGCATATCGAGGAGGCCGGTATTCACTCCGGCGACTCTGCGACCTGCATTCCGCCGTTCAGCTTTAGCGAGAGCCTGCAGGCGAAGCTCCGCGAGACCACGCGCCGCATCGCGATGGCGCTGGGAGTCCGCGGCCTGGTTAACGTGCAGTACGCCATCAAGGGCGAGACCGTTTACGTGATCGAGGCCAACCCGCGCGCAAGCCGTACCGTCCCGTTTATCTCCAAGGCCACCGGTGTGCCGCTGGCCAAGTGCGCGGCGCGCATCATGGCGGGCGATTCCATCGCGAGCTTGGGCCTGCCGAGCGACGAGCGTCAGCTGGACTGGTTCTGCATGAAGGAAGCCGTTATGCCCTGGGGTCGTTTCCCGGGAGCCGACGTTATCCTGGGGCCCGAGATGAAGTCGACGGGCGAGGTCATGGGTATCGCCAAGAGCTATCCCGAGGCATACGCCAAGACGCAGCTGGCGATCGACTACAAGCTGCCCGACCCGAGCGCCGGCAAGGTGTTCATTAGCGTGTGCGACCGCGACAAGCGCCATATCCTTTCGGTCGCCCGTATCCTGCGCTATCTGGGCTTTGACATCTGCTCTACCGAGGGTACGGCACGCGTGCTGCGCGGCGGCAACGTGACGTGCGAGGTCGTGGAGAAGATTAGCGGCCCGCACGACGGCGAGCGTCCCAACATCGGCGACCTCATCGCCGATGGCAAGATTGCGGTGATCATCAATACGCCGTACGGTCCGGGCTCGCGTGGCGATGGCTACCTGCTACGTACCGAGGCCGTGCGTCGCGGCGTGACCTGCGTGACCGCGATGTCTGCCGCCAACACGTACGTGAGCGCCATCGAGGCGGTGCGCGAGGACCAGCAGGGTCACGGCAGTGCCAACGACATGGGCATGGACGTCATCGCCCTGCAGGACCTGCCGCAGCACACGGTGTAGTTGACCTGTCCGGCCGGGGCGGGAGGGGCCGAGATTTCCCCCTTTCGCTCCGGCTGCAAGCAGAGTCGTTCAGGAGGAAACTCGGCCCCTCCCGCCCCGGCCTACGGTGACTCAATTGCACCGTGTGCTGCCGAAGGGGCTTTGCGCGATGATTGGGGCTGAACAGAAAATGAGTGTGGGCTCTGTCGTTCATTCGGACGACAGAGCCCACAATTTGTATGGGGCCTTCAGGTGAATTGCAATCATATGAAGGCCTTTTACCAAGGGAGAGATATGTCTTTGGACAGTTAGTTCAGATTTGTATTTCTCAAAGAGCAGAAGTCGGTTAATTTAGGCTCAATTGAACTGTTTTCGCTTTCCTAATGAGGCAGATATGCTTACTCAAGGGCGGAAAAGGCTTATCGCTGGGTCCCAGTGACTCAAAAACCGAGATGATTAAGCAAAAGCCACTGCGAAAAATACAAATCTGAACTAACTGCCCACCACCCTCTGTCAACCTTTCTATTCAAACCAAATCAGCCAACGTATGTCATAGCAATCCCCGGTAGGTCGCAGGGTGGCGGCTGAGCCTTTTCTTCGGGAAACTTCGCGAAGTCCAGTTCCCGAGGGAAAGGTATGGTCTGTGTAATACCAGATAAACAGTACATTTTTGCTTAATTGATATTTGGGAGAAGAACCAATTGGTGTGGCTTATTAAGCCCACTTTGCCATTGACGCTCATTTTAATTCCACTGGGAGAATTCCGAACTTGGTTGCGCAACTGCTCCTGTATGCTGATTCGACCTAATAGGTGGATATCTGGTTACTACCAGTTGACCACTTGGTAACGGGTGGGCCCACTGCACGGAATGTACCGAACACCCCTCCCGTTTGATGCGTGCGCCATGCTACAGGGCGTGCGTCCGCGACACTTCCGCATGTCGGAGGGAAGGAGTCCAGGTGTGTAGGAATTCCATTTTTACGAAACGGTGGGTGAAGGGAAGCGCGGTCCTCGTTGCCACTGCAGCGACGCTTGTGTTTGCCAATCCCCAGCAGGCGATTGCCACGCCACTCAAGGGTGTCGACTCAGCGACCGTGTCTCAGTCTGCCTCGAACGTCGTCGACATCGATTTCGCTGACGGCATCAAGGGCCGTATTACGTTCCTCGAGGACGGTATTTTCCGTTATAACGTCGACCCCAAGGGTGAGTTTTCCGAGTACGCCACGCCGCGCAGTAAGTCCCACACGGCTAAGATCCAGGCTCAGCCCGATACCTCGGACACCTACAGCAAGCCGAGTGCGACGGTTGCCGACAAGGGCGACACTATCGAGATCACCGGCGGAAAGGCGACCGTGATCCTGGACAAGGCGACTGGCAAGATGAGTATCAAGTCAGGCGACCGTGGCGTGGTTTCTGAGTCTGCGCCCCTCGACCTTGATAAGAAGGGTACCGTCCAGACGCTCGCCAAGGAGAAGTCCGAGAACTTCTTTGGCGGCGGCACCCAGAACGGCCGCTTCCTGCACACCAACCAGACCATCGCCATCTCCAACACTAACAACTGGACCGATGGCGGCGTTGCCTCGCCCAACCCGTTCTATTGGACGAGCGACGGCTACGGCGTGCTCCGAAACACGTTTGCAGAGGGTTCCTACGACTTCGGTTCCACGGACTCATCGACGGTCACGACTTTGCACAGCGAGAATGAGTTTGATGCCTATTACTTCGTGGCGACCAACGAGGGCGCCTCGAACGTGGCAACCGAGATGCTGCAGGACTACTACAAGGTGACCGGCAATCCGGTGCTGCTGCCCGAGTACGGTTTCTACCTGGGTCATCTTAATGCCTATAACCGTGATGGCTGGTCAACGACCTCGGGTCAAAAGAAGTGGGAGACCAAGGGCAGCAAGTCCTCGAGTGAGAAGGGCGACGTTAAATACGAGTCCGGCATGTCGACGGGCTACAAGCTCGACGGCACGCTTGCGGCCGAGACGCTCAACGGTGAGGGCCCTACGGTTGATACCGAGAACATGAAGGCGACCGATTTCGACCGCCAGTTCTCCGCCCGGCAGGTTATCGATGACTACGAGGACAACGACATGCCGCTCGGCTGGTTCCTGCCGAACGACGGTTACGGTGCTGGCTACGGCCAGAACGGTTACTACAAGACCGGCGGCGTCAACTCCGACGGAACGAGTTCTGCCGAGCGCCTCAACGCCGTGCGCGCCAACGTCGACAATCTTAAGAAGTTCACCGAGTATGCCAACTCCAAGGGCGTGAGCACCGGTCTCTGGACCCAGTCGAACCTCGAGCCCGATAGCAACTCCGAGACCCCGTGGCATCTGCTGCGCGATTTCGATTCTGAGGTTAAGACTGGTGGCATCACCACGCTCAAGACCGACGTCGCTTGGGTCGGCTCCGGCTACTCCTTTGGCCTCAACGGCATCAAGACGGCCTATGACACCGTGACCACCGGCGCCAACAAGCGCCCCAACATCATCACGCTTGACGGCTGGGCCGGCACGCAGCGCTTTGGCGGCATCTGGACCGGCGACCAGTACGGCGGTAACTGGGAGTACATTCGCTTCCATATCCCCACGTATATCGGCCAGAGCCTCTCGGGCAACCCCAACATCGGCTCCGATATGGACGGCATCTTTGGTGGCGATCCCATCATCTCCGCTCGCGACTACCAGTGGAAGACATTCACGCCCTCTATGCTTGACATGGACGGTTGGGGCACCTACCGCAAGTCGCCCATGACGCACGGCGATCCATACACGGGCATCTCGCGCTTCTATCTCAAGCTCAAAGCACAACTCATGCCCTATATCTACACGAGCGCGGCCTCGGCGGCCAACATCGACACGGGCAACGGCGATACCGGCCTTCCCATGATCCGCGCCATGCTGCTTTCCGACAACTCCGAGTACGCCGCAAGCACCTCGACGCAGTACCAGTACATGTTCGGTGAGAACTTCCTGGTGGCACCGGTGTATCAGGATACCCAGGCAGATGAGAACGGCAACGATGTCCGCAACGGTATCTACCTGCCCAACTACGGTACCGACGAGAATCCCACCATCTGGATTGACTACTTCTCGGGCAAGCAGTACCGCGGCGGTCAGGTCCTCAACAACTACGAGGCTCCGCTTTGGAAGCTGCCACTCTTTGTTAAGGCCAACGCCATCGTGCCGATGTACGCCGAGAACAACAACCCCGAGGCTGTGACCGAGACCAACACCAAGGGCACCAATCGCAGCCAGCGTATCGTCGAGTTCTTCGCCACCGAGGGTGAGGGCAGCTTTACGCAGTACGAGGATGACGGCTCCTCCATCGAGAACAACACGACCGAGGACGATTCCTACGGCACAATCGACAATATTTCCTACGGTGAGCATGTGAGCACCGTCTATAAGTCGAGCGTGGTGGGCGGCACGGCGACCTTTACCGCCGAGGCATCGCAGGGCGGCTACAGCGGCTACGACTCCAACCGCACCACGACCTTTGTGGCCAACGTCTCCGCCAAGCCCACGAGCGTCTCCGCCAAGAACGGCGGATCCGCGCTCAACGTGGTTGAGGTCGACTCGCAGGAGGCCTTTGACGCCGCGACCCCCGAGGCCGGCCAGGCGGTCTACTTCTACAACGAGACCCCCAACCTCAACCACTACGGTAGCGACGCAGGCAGCACCGAGGCCGAGCAGGGCGAGAGCTTCAACAACACCAAGATCACCACGAATCCCAAGGTCTACGTCAAGTTCGCGAAGACCGATGTCGCCACGGCAGCGCAGACGCTCGAACTGGGCGATTTCGTGAACGCCGATGCCACGCTCGCGGCCGACCGCTTCAACGAGAACCTCTCCGCACCCGCGAACCTTGCTGCCCCCGAGGACGCCACGACCCCCACGAGCATTAAGCTCACCTGGGGGAAGGTCGATGGTGCTACCTCCTACGACCTTAAGGTAGACGGCACTGTGTTCGCCGTGGGCGATGCGGCAGAATTCACGCATACCGATCTTGCCTACAACAGCAAGCATACCTACCAGATTCGTTCGCGCAACGCCGATGGCTACTCCGCATGGAGCGACGTGCTTGAGGCGAACTCTGCGCTCGACCCGTGGCGGAACGTGCCTGAGGCCGAGGAAATCACTTGGGAGGGCTCGCTCTACGGTAGCCATAAGGCCGAACTCGCCTTCGACCATGAGTTCCAGTCGGGCGACGGCGGTTTCCACTCCGGTGGCAACGATCTGGGCAAGGCGCTTACCGTTGACTACGGTCGCGCTTACAAGCTCGACAAGCTCGAGTACTATCCGCGCGATGATGCCGGTAACGGCACTGTGACCAAGATGCGCATCGAGACGAGCCTCGACGGCGTGCATTGGACGACGCAGGAGGTCGACTGGGAGCGCTCCGCCGCTTGCAAGACGGTGGCGTTCGACGGCGCCGTGGCCGCGCGCTACGTGCGTATGACGCCGCTCGCGTCCGTGGGCAACTTCTTCTCCGCCTCCGAGATCGCCATCTACAAGACCGACGGCACGGACGGCTTCGCTGTGGGCTCCAACCTCAACAAGGCCACGGTCTCCGACGGCGACTACTCCAACATGAAGAATTACCTGGGTCTTGAGAACCGCGAGCCCGACACCTCGACGTTCGACTCCCAGATCCGCGCCCACTTCGCCGACCTCAACGGCAACGGCGTCTACGACGTGTACGACTACTCCTTCACCATGGCGGCGCTCGACGGCGGCACCAAGCAAAAGGGCAAGGCTGCTGGCACCCTCGCGGTGATCCCGAGCAAGATGGAGGTCGAGGCCGGCGACGAGATCACGGTCGACGTCTACGCCACCGACGCCGAGAACATCAACGCGCTCGGTGCGCTCGTCAACTTCAACAGCGACCAGTTCGAGTATGTCTCCGAGAGCATCGCGCAGGATGCGTCGACGGCGGGCATGGAGAACCTCTCGCGCGAGAAAGTGCAGTTCACGGATGGCCACCAGACCATCAACCTGGCCTTCGCCAACCGCGGCGACGCCAAGCTCTTCAACAGTACTGGTGTGGTCGCGAGCTTTAAACTCAAGGCTAAGACGGCCGGCAAGGTCGAGCTGCCCTCGACGTCTTGGCTCGTCGGCCCGGCGTGCGACGCGCTCGAGTTCGTGAGTGATGGCACCGTGACGATGCCCGGTGTCCCGCAGCCCACCAAGTCCGAGTACGGCCGCGACGCCTTTGACATCACGATGACCAACGACGAGCTCCCCACCGACGACGGCACCAACGTCGAGAAGCTCATCCAGCAGAAGAGCTATGACGGACTGTTCGACAACAATGAGGGCGGCAACGACTTCGAGTTCCTGTGGAACTATGGGCCCAACTGGATCGACGGCAAGATGCCGACCTACGTCAAGCTGCCCGCCACGATGACGTTCGCCTTCAAGACGCCGTCGAAACTCGATAGCGTCGAGGTCGTTAACCGCAACGGTGGCAACGGCACCGTGCAGAAGATTAAGTCCGTCGTGACGTTCGAGGACGGCTCGACCCAGGAGTTCTCGGGCGGAAGCTTTGATTCCTATCAGGCTCGCTACGCCTTTGGCCTCTCTGCCGAGAACAAGGGCAAGAAGGCGACCAAGGTCGAGATCACGCCGCTTGAGGCATCGGGTGACCAGATGCTCACGCTGCGCGAGATCAACTTCAACTACACACAGGGTGTCGAGGCCATCGAGGGTGTCGAACTGGGCAAGAACCAGACCGAGTTCTTCGAGGGCGATGTGACGCTCGTCGACGCCAAGGCCACGCCCGAGAGCGCCGGCTACCCCTATGTGACGGTCGAGAGCTCCGATCCTTCTGTGGTGAGCGTCTCCGCTGTCCAGGCCGGCGATAGCGTGAGCTACTACCTGCGCGCCAACAAGGCCGGCAAGGCAACGATCACGGTGGCGTCGGTGCTCGATCCCTCCAAGACCGCATCCTATGAGGTCGAGGTCAAGGCTGGTGTCGACACCTCTGCGCTCATGGCAGCGCTTTCCAAGGCCGCGGGCTACAGCGAGTCCGTCTACACCAAGGATTCCTATGCAGCCCTCACCGCTGCGGTCGAGGCGGCTCAGAAGCTCCTCGATGGCGGCCAGGGCAGCTATAGCAAGAAGGATGTCGCAGACGCCACGGCCAAGATCGAGAAGGCAATCGACGGCCTCAAGATGCGCCCCGTCGATGAGAAGAGCCTCATCAACACGCCCGAGAACCGCGAGAACGTCAAGGTGACCGGCTTCTCGAGCGAGGCCGACTATGAGGGCAGCAACGCCGTCAACGCTCTTGACGGCGATGAGCAGACGCTCTGGCACAGCGACTGGGCCTATAAGGCCGGTATGCCCCAGTACCTGACCGTCGACCTGGGCCGCGACTACGATCTCACCGACGTCACGTTCCTGCCGCGCCAGGACGGCGGCACGAACGGCGATATCTTTGAGGCCGAGGTGCTGGTTTCCGACACCGCCGACGGTTATGAGATGGGCACCGCCACGTCGATGGGTACGTTTACCTTCGACAACGACGGCCGCGTGCTCACCGACCGTGGCGACTGGAAGCAGATGAGCTTTGGTGCCGCGCGCGGTCGCTACGTGACCGTCAAGGTGCTCCACGCCGGCGGTGGCAGCGTTGACGCCTACTGCAGCATGGCGGAGCTCAAGTTCTACGGTACGGCCGTTCCCAATCCGGTGGCGAAGGACGACCTCACTGCCGCGATTGAAAAGGTTGATGCCGAGGTTGCAGCCGGCGACCTTAAGGCCAGCAACTACACCGAGGCTTCCTGGACCGCGTTCCAGAACGCCTTGGCGAGCGCCCGCGCCATCCTGAACGACGAGAACGCCACGCAGGACGAGGTCGACCAGGCACTCAAGGCACTCGAGAGTGCTCGCGACGCGCTTGAGAAGACTCCGGTGACCCCGGTCGAGAACCCGACCAAGAAGCAGCTCAAGGCCTTGGTCAAGCAGGCGAAGGAGACTGACACCAGGGGCAAGACGGACGAGTCTGTCAAGGCCCTGACGGATGCCATTACCTACGCCGAGGACGTCTTGGGTGATGAGAATGCTTCCGACATCCAGCTCCAGGCGGCCTATGACCAGCTCAAGCTGGCCATTGAGAGCCTCAAGGATGCCGATTCCGGCAACCAGGGCGGCTCGGGCAACCAGGGTTCCGGCAATGGCTCAAACGGCGGCAACCAGGCGGGCAAGCCCGCAGGCGACAAGGCCCAGGGCAGCAAGAAGAGCGGTTCGGCGATCCCCAATACCGGCGACCAGACGGCGGCGACCGTCGCGGCCGTCGGTGGTCTTGGCGCCATCATCGCCGCGATCGGCGCTTTCTTCCATCGTCGCAGCAAGGCTAAGTAGTCCCAGCGACAACTAAGCAAACGTGCCCGCCGCTCCGTCAAGGACGGCGGGCATTGCTTTATTATTTCAGCCAACGTACGTCATGGCAATATCCGGTAGGTCGCAGGGCGCTTCGCGGGCGGGCCAGGCTCTATCTGAACGACTTTGCGAAGCAACCGGAGTGAAGATAAAGCCTGGCCCGCCCGCGAAGCGCCACAGAGACCGCAGGGACGGGAGAAGCTATACTACTCTCAGTAGTTAAGGGTCGCGGATTCGCCGCGTCACCGCTCTCAACAGGAGGTCTTTGTTTATGGCAGATCAGAAGCCGGTTGTCGGGATCATCATGGGCTCCAAGTCCGATCTGGGCGTTATGGAAGGTTGCACCGCCGAGCTCGAGGCACTGGGCGTGCCCTATGAGCTCGTGATTGCGAGCGCGCACCGCACGCCGGCGAAGGTCCATGAGTGGGCCTCGACTGCTGCCGACCGCGGCATCAAGGTGATTATCGCTGCTGCCGGCAAGGCTGCTCACCTGGGCGGCGTCGTGGCTGCGTTTACGCCGCTGCCGGTCATCGGCGTGCCTATGAAGACGAGCGATCTGGGTGGTATGGACTCGCTGCTGTCGATGGTGCAGATGCCTTCGGGCGTGCCCGTTGCCTGTGTGGCCATCAACGGTGCCAAGAACGCTGCCATTTACGCCACGCAGATCCTGGGCGCCTGCGACCCCGAGTACCGCAAGGTTATCGAGAAGATGAAGCAGGAGATGGCTGACGCCTAAGCGCTCTGCCAGTCCATTTGCAGCATAAGGAGAGCCATGTCCGACTATCAGGGAAAGCGTTTTTCGGCTTCTCGGATTTCCGATCCAGCCAAGTCGGGAGCAGCCCGCGCGCCGCAGCAGGGTCGGACATCCTCTCCTCAACAGCCGCGCGCGCCGCGCCCCGTGACGCCGGCGAAGCATCGCCGTCAGGATACGCCTGCTGCATATCGCCCTTCGTCATACAGTACGGCCAAGAAGTCACCTCGCTCTTCGGCGCATACCGCGCCATCGAGCTATACCGAGCCGCCGCGCAAAAAGCGCCGCTCCGTCATTCCCATTCTGCTCATCATCATCGGCATTGGCCTGATCGTTGCTGCGGCCGCCATCTTTATCAACGCGCAGATTGGCTACAAGCAGGCGAGCGAGTCGTATCAAAAAATCGAAAAGCAATATGTGAGCGACAAGGACGCCAGTGGCGTGCCAATTGTCGACTTCAATGCGCTGGCCCAGACAAATCCCGAGGTTGTGGGTTGGATTTACGCGCCCGGCACCAACATCAACTACCCCGTGGTGCAGACCAACAACAACTCCAAGTACCTCAACACGCTGTTCGACGGTACGGCCAATGCCTCGGGAGCCATCTTCCTGGATAGCGACGACAACGCGCCGGGCATGGTGGATCAGCAGACCACGATTTACGGTCATCATATGAACGACGGTTCGATGTTCAACGTGATTTCGGATACGACCGATCAGGCGACGTTCGACAGCATGGAATACGTGTACTACATCACGCGTGATACGACGTATAAGTTGCGCCCGCTGGCGACCAAGGTGGTCGAGGACACGTATGCCAAGGCGCGCACGCCCAACTTTGAGGGCGATGACGGACTGAAGAATTACCTGTCCGAGATGCTCGACGGCGCCTCGGCGGTGGCGAGCGATGCAGGCGACCGCGCCGCCTCGGCAACGAAGGTCGTGACGCTCGTGACCTGTCGCTCGCTGTCATTTAGCAATACGCGCGCTGTCATGGTGCTCACGCCGGTCGAGGAATAAAGTGTCCGGGAGCCCCGTCCCAAAAAGACTACCCTGGAAATCAAAAGGAGAAATGATGCTTGAGAACGGCAAATCGATGCCTTCGGTTGATGCTTGGCTGCGCGAAGCCAAGGCCGATGCTTCGGCGGCTGATTGTGGGATGTACCTGACACACAACGGCGTGGTGCGCGCGACGCCTAAGTCCGAGGTGCGTGGGGTCGAGACAGATGGTGTGGCGCCTGGACATAAGGTGGGCGGCATGGTGTTTGGCTTTGATGCCGAAAAGGTGCAGGCCGCTATCGAGGTAACGCGTGCGATGCCGGGTATCGGCTATGTGCGCGTGTGGCTGGCGAGTGGCGAGCTTACCGTGGGCGACGACATCATGCTCGTGCTCATTGGCGGAGACATTCGCCCGCATGTGGTCGATGCGCTGCAGGCGCTCGTCGGTACCATCAAAAATGAGTGTGTGAGCGAGATCGAGCGCGAGGCGTAAGGCCGGCAGCGGCACTCGCCAACAAAAAGCCCGCTGGCAGTTCAATCAGTCTGCCAGTGGGCTTTTCTGTGCGTTGGAAAATCTCGGCATTGCGTGGCGCTACACGCGCGTCGCATCCTTGGGGCTCATGGTCATGCTCTGGAAGCGGTTCTCCATGTAGTCGTTATCGAAATACTTGCCATAGAACTGCGCGACGGGAATATCTGGCTCCGTGCCGTTGACGCGCTGGTACCAGTAGTCGAGTGACTGCAGCGTCATGACGCCGTCGACCAGCATAATGACGGTAAAGATGACGGTAGCCGAGTAGCGACTCTTCCACGGAATCATGTTGATGAGCTTGAGCAGCCTCGGCAGCAGCAGCTTGATCCAGATAAGGCCACCCAGGCCCCACAGACAGGCAAAGCCCGTGCAGGTGCGTCCGCCCGTAAGGACGGCGAGTGGGTCGGGCATGCCGAACAGCTTCATGTGCGAGTAGCTCCACGAGACCACGCCAAATGAGGTCTGCATAAACCAGCCCACGAACACCTCAAAGCTCGCGCCGAGCACAGCGCTTACCAGGAAAATGATGATGGGGTTCTTTTTATAGAAGCGGTTGAGCACCATGGTCATGAGTACGGCACCAAAGCCATAGATGGGGCTGAAGGGACCAAACAGCATGCCGGCGCGGTCCTGGTAGACGCCTGGATCGTCGACCGTCATGTGCCAGATGTCCTCGGCGATCAGGCCGAGCACGCAACAGACGAGGAATACCCAGAACAGGTTGAAGTAGTTGAGCTTGATGTAGCCCTCGCCGGTTTCATCGCGGCCGAGCATGCCCTCGGCGGCGGCGTCGCGGTCGAGCATCTCCTGCAGGCGGCGCTGCAGTTCGCGCTCCTGGCGAAGCGTAGGATCGACGGTGGCTGAAAGCGCGATGAGGATACCGAGCTGAATAGCGGGACGAAGCAAGAAGAGCCCGATACCTTGGAGCATCACGTCGACCAAAAGCTCGACGACGGTGAATGCAATAAGGATGTAGGACAGGCGGGCGGCGTTGCGGCGCTGGTTTTTGATAAGGTCCAGGCCAAAGATGATCAGGATGACGGCACTTGCCGCAGAGAGCATGATGCCGGCGACGATGAGTCCAACCGAGACCAGCATATTGTCGCCGAGCTTTTCGGCGGCGTTGCCGTTAATGAGCGCGGTGATGACCTGCCACATAAAGGCGGCGACCGACGGGAGCGTGCCCACGCCGGACAGGATGCACAGGACGGCGTACACCTTAATGATGAGGGGAATCTTCTTGACCTCCGTGGCGCTGGGGACGCTGGGGTCGAGTCCGTTTCGATCCATACAGAACCTTTCTCGCTTTGTCCTAGATTACAAGGATACGCCGCCGACCTGCCAAAAGACAGGACGAACGTCCCAATTGCAACAATGCAACCCTCAACGGTGGACGCGGCGGCCATCTGGGGGCACGGACGCTTGCGCTGGACAGACCGATAAAATGTTTGGCCGCAAAACGGATTATTAGCTCGGTGGGCTTTTAAAAAGCGCTGCTCATGCGCTGGGGAGCGCGTCGCGCCGTGCGTATAATAAGGCGGGTAACGCCAAAATACGAGGCTCTGAGGGGATGCCATGTCTCAAGAAACCATCCGCGCGGCCGAGCGTGCCGCGGGACAGGTGAACGCCATGTCGACGTATGATCCGGACTCTGACCAGCTGCATGAGGAGTGCGGCGTTTTTGGTGTCTGGGCGCCCGATCGCGACGTGGCTCGACTGACGTACTTTGGCCTGCGTGCACTGCAGCACCGTGGCCAAGAATCGGCGGGAATCGCTGTTGGTGACGGCGGTACGGTTATGGTCCGCAAGGATCTGGGCCTGCTCGACCGCGTGTTCTCCAATGCCGACTTGTCGACGCTCTCCGGTCAGCTGGCCGTGGGTCATGTGCGCTACGGCACCGCCGGCGCCAAGAGCTGGGAAGCCTCTCAGCCGCACCTCTCTACCATCAATAGCGTCATTATCGCGCTCGCGCACAACGGCACCCTCGTCAACACCGACGAGCTGCGCCGCCAGCTGATCGAGCTGGGCGTGCCGTTCCTCTCCAACTCGGATTCCGAGGTCGCGACCAAACTCATCGGCTACTTTACTCAGCGTACAGGCCATCTGCGCGAGGGCATTCGCAAGACCATGGAGCTTGTGCGCGGCGGCTACGCCATGACGCTCATCAACGAGCAGGCGCTCTACGCATTCCGCGATCCGCACGGCATTCGCCCGCTTGTACTGGGCAAGCTGGTGGACGAGGGCCTGGACCAGGCCGATGCCGCATCCGTTTCGCAGCTGCCGTCGCAGGACGGCGCCGCGACGGTCGACGCCACCACCCATGTCACCCGCGCCGGCGGCTGGGTCGTCGCCTCCGAGACCTGCGCACTCGATATCGTGGGCGCCGAGTATGTCCGTGATGTCCGTCCCGGTGAGATTTTGCGTATCAGCGCCGAGGGCCTTGTGTCCGAGCAGGGCGTGCCTGCCGCCGAAGAGCCTGCTAACTGCATCTTTGAGCAGGTCTACTTCGCCCGCCCCGATTCCATCATGAACGGCAAGAGCGTCTACGCCTGCCGTTATGACATGGGTCGTCAGCTGGCACATGAGGAACCCGTCGAGGCCGACCTAGTCATCGGCGTGCCCGACTCCGGCCTGCCGCCCGCGGAGGGCTATTCGCACGAGAGCGGCATTCCCTTTGGCGAGGGCCTCATCAAGAACCGCTATGTGGGACGCACGTTTATCGAGCCCACGCAGGAGCTGCGTGCCATGGGCGTGCGCATGAAGCTCAACCCGCTGCGTGACAACATCGAGGGCAAGCGCCTGGTCGTCATCGATGACTCCATCGTCCGCGGCACCACCATGGTGCAGCTTGTCAAGATGCTGCGCAACGCCGGTGCCAAGGAGATTCATATCCGCATCAACTCGCCCGAGGTCATCTGGCCGTGCTTCTACGGTATCGATACCGACGTGCAGTCGCAGCTTATCAGCGCCAACAAGACGGTCGACGAGATTTGCGAGTATATCGGCGCCGATTCGCTGACCTTCCTTTCGGTCGAGGGCCTGCTGAAGGTCATGCCCAAGGGCGGCTACTGCGATGCGTGCTTTACCGGCCGTTATCCCGTGGCGATTCCCGAGAGCTTTGGCCGCGACAAGTTCATGGAAGGCTTTAAGCCCCGCAACCTGGATAAGCCGCTGCATTTTGACGACGACGCCGTGGTCGAGAAATACGACGACCGCAGCTGGGAAGAGGAGCACGGCGAGGCCTAAAACCTGCCATGTAGGGACAGGTTTATTTTGGCAGGTTTATCTGCTGTTTTGTTGATATGACGGCGCGCGCTGTTATGGTGCGCGTCGAAATGAACGCAACTATGAGCACCGTTTGGCGCCTGTGCGGCAAACGGTAGTGGGAGAGGAAGGCTCAGATGAGCGACAGCAAGCATGTGACGTATGAGGACGCCGGCGTCGATACCGCCGAGGGTGGCCGCGCCGTCGACGCTATTAAGCAGATGGTCAAGGACACCAACCGCCCCGAGGTTATCGGTGGCATCGGTGGCTTTGGTGGCCTGTTCTCGGCCGCCGCGCTTAAGGATATGGAAGACCCGATCCTGATCAGCGGCACCGACGGCGTGGGCACCAAGCTCGTACTCGCCCAGATCATGGACCGTCACGAGACGGTGGGCCAGGACCTGGTCGCCATGTGCGTCAATGACATTTTGGCTTCGGGCGCCGAGCCGCTGTTCTTCCTGGATTACGTTGCCATCGGTCACATTGAGGCCGAGCACATGGCAAAGATCATCAAGGGCGTGGCCGACGGCTGCAAGCTCGCGGGCTGCGCGCTCGTGGGCGGCGAGATGGCCGAGCACCCGGGTGTCATGGCCCCCGCCGATTACGACCTCGCCGGCTTTACCGTGGGCGTTGTCGATCGTCCCAAGATGCTCGACCCCGCGAACGTTCGCCCCGGCGATGTGATCCTGGGCCTGCCTTCCACCGGTGTGCACTCCAACGGATACTCACTCGTTCGCAAGGTCATCGGTGTCGACGGCATCAAGCCGGGCACGCCCGAGGCCGCCGCTAAGGCCGAGGAACTGAGCCGTCCGCTCGAGGAGCTCGGCGGTGCTTCGCTGGCAGACGCTCTGCTGGCCCCCACGCGCATCTACGTCAAGCCGATTCTGGAGCTGCTGCGCGGCGGCGCTAACGTGCACGCCATCGCTCACATCACCGGCGGCGGTATCACCGAGAACCTCAACCGCGCGCTCGCCGACGACGTCGACGCCGTGGTCACCCGTAACGGCGCCGAGATGGGCTGGGATGTTCCGCCCGTCATCACCTACGTGTCGCATCAGGCCGAGCTCGCGCCCAACGAGGCATGCAAGACCTTCAACATGGGCGTCGGCCTGTGCCTGATTGTCGCCCCCGAGGACGAGGCCGCCGTGACCGAGGCTCTGGTCGCGCTGGGCGAGAAGCCGTTCCGCGTGGGCGAGTGCGTCGAGGGTTCCGGTAAGGTCGTGTACTCCGATGAGCGCTAACGAGCAGATGGTTGCTGCCGAGGGTCTGGGTTTTGTGCCCTACACCCGTCCGACCGGCACCGATACGGCCGAGCCGCTTAAGATCGGCGTGCTTATCAGCGGTTCGGGTACCAACCTGCAGGCGCTGATCGACCTGATCGCCGCCGGCAAGCTCAATGCTTCGATTGAGCTCGTGGTGTCGAGCCGTCCTTCGGCCAAGGGCCTGCAGCGTGCCGAGCGTGCGGGTATCCAGACGCTTACGCTGTCCAAGGATGTCTATGCCGACACCATCGCGGCCGACGAGATCATCGCGCATGAGCTGCTTGAGCGCGGCTGCGAGTACGTGGTGATGGCCGGCTATATGCGCATGGTGCACACGCCGCTGCTAGCAGCATTTCCCAATCGCGTGGTCAACCTACACCCGGCGCTGCTGCCGAGCTTTACCGGCGCCCATGCGATTGACGATGCGTTTGCTCGCGGCGTCAAGGTGACCGGTGTGACCGTGCATTTTGCCAACGAGATCTACGACAACGGTCCCATCATCGCCCAGCGTGCGCTGGCTGTTGAGGAGGGTTGGGACGTCGACACGCTCGAGGAGCACATCCACGCGATCGAGCACGTGCTGTATCCCGAGGTCGTGCAGATGCTCGCCGACGGCCGCGTTCACGTGCTGGAGAGCGGCAAGGTCGCAATTGATGCGCCTCGCGGCTAGCGGCGCACAGTACAATTTAGCCGAGTAGTCAGGGTGGTCATTGGCGCCAAGGCGCGCGTGACCACCTTTTGTTTTTGGTAGTCATTGGGGACGTTCTTGAATGACTAGTCGTTTAAGAACGTCCCAGGTGACTAGGTGAGAGAGGTGAGCGTATGGCGGATAACGAAGCGCTGTTTACGCCTGAGCTAGTGTTTTTTGATTGGGAGTGCGCGACGCCGGGCGAGGTGTTTGCGCGGCTCGAGGGCGAGCTTGCCCCGCGCGGCTACATTGCCGAGGGTTGGCTCAACGCCGTCCGCACGCGCGAGGACGCCTATCCCACGGGTCTCGCTATGCCGGCGGCAAACATCGCCATCCCGCACACCGATCCGGGATTTGTGGCCAAGCCCTATATCGCGGTGGTAAAGCCTGCTGTGCCCGTGACATTCAATGCTATGGCAGGCATGGGTGCCCCCGTGCCGGCGCAGATTGTCATCAACCTGGGTATTGCCGAGCCGGGCGGCCAGGTCGAGGCGCTTCAGGCGCTCATGAATATCTTTATGGATGCCGACACTGCAGCCGATGTACTCGGCCAAATCACGCCGCAGGGCATGGTCGACGCCATCCGTCGCCACTTTTAGGGCTGGCACTTGGGGACTGTTCCTAACTGCCGGCAGAAAAGGAATGTCCCTAACTGCCGACAGCCAGAACAGCCCCCTTTGCACCAAAATGGTGCAGATTAACCTGTCCCCCATGCACCAGGTGTGTCGCGGGGTCCGCGTTGTGACACAATGGCGTTTGTTCGATTCGTGATGCGAAAGGCCAACTATGGCAAACAAGAAAAAGAACTCCGAGGCCGTGCCGACGCCCGAGCAGCAGGCTCGCACTGCCTCCAGCTCTCGTAAGAAGCAGCGCAAGACGTACGTGTCTAAGACCGTCAAGATCGTCCTGGTGGTTATCGGCGTGCTGGCAATGCTGCTTTCCGTCTCGGCCATGGCATGCTCCGGTCTCATGTCGCAGGCAGAGGATACCTCGAGCTACAAGCTTACCGGCGGTGTCGCCGCCACCATCAACGGCACCAACCTCACCGAGGACACCGTAACCAAGCAGATCATGAGCATGCGCACGTCCTACGGTTACACCAAGGACAAGGACTGGGCGCAGTATCTGGTCGACAACGACCTGACGCCCAAGAAGTACCGCAAACAGCTCATCGATTCCTACACGCAGCAGATTCTGCTTCAGCAGGCGCAGAAGGAAAACGGCGTGACGGTGTCGGACGAGGAGGTCGAGAAGGCATGGAAGGACGCGTGCAAGAGCGCGGGCGGTGCCAAGGCCTTTAAGAAGACCCTTAAGACCTACGGCTATACCGAGGACACCTACAAGGACTCGCTCAAGGAGAGCCTGGCACAGCAAAAGCTTAAGGATGCCGTGGCGCCCACCAGCAAGCCCAAGGACAGCGAGATCGTCGATTACATCAACGAGAACCTGTCTAACTACAACGATGCCCGCCGCTCGTCGAATATCCTGATCAAGGTTGATTCCGACGCATCCGACGAGGACAAGGCCGCCGCCAAGGCCAAAGCACAGGAGTGCCTGGACAAGATTAACTCCGGCGAGCTGAGCTTTGAGGACGCCGTGGAGCAGTACTCCGACGATACCGGCTCCAAGGAGAAGAAGGGCGATGCGGGTTGGGATAAGCTCACCACCTTCGTCGACAGCTACCAGACGGCGCTCGAGGGGCTCAACAAGGGCGATGTGAGCGACGTGATCGAGTCGACGTACGGTTACCACGTCATCAAGTGCACCGACTACTTCCATGTCGATAACCAGGTCGATGACATCAAGCAGGTGCCCAAGGACATTAAGAAGTATGTCTCCAACGTGGTGAAGACGCAGGCGGCCAGTACTGCATACAGCGCGTGGCTGGAGCAGTACAAGAAGGACGCCGACATTACCGTCAACCCCATGCCCAAGGACGTGCCGTACAACGTCAGCCTGAAGGGCGTCACCAAGAGTTCGACCGACGATTCGTCGACGACTAAGTAATCATGGGGCGGTGCCCGCGTGAGTGCCGCCCACACTATTGAGGAGGATTTGCAGATGACCAACGAAGAGCTGCAGCAGGAAATGATCGCCGCCATGAAGGCCAAGGACAAGGTTCGCCTGTCCATCATTCGCCAGGTCAAGGCCGAGGTGAAGAATATCGAGGTCAACGAGCGCCGCGATGTGACCGAGGAAGACGTCAACAGCATGATCAAGCGTCTGATTAAGCAGACGAGCGAGACGCTGGAGATGTCCATCAAGGCCGGCACCGATCAAGAGCGTACCGACAACCTGACCGAGCAGGTCAAGATTCTGGAGAGCCTGCTGCCCGCGCAGGTTTCGGGCGAGGAACTCGAGTCCCTGATCGAGCAGGTTATCGCCGAGCTGGGCGCTACGTCCAAGAAGCAGATGGGCCAGGTCATGGGTGCGCTCGGCAAGGCCACCGGCGGCAACTTCGACAAGCCGGCCGCGGCAAAGATCGTCGGAGCCAAACTCGCGTAAGGGCCGAGCGGTACATAGTTGATGTTGAGGGGGGCGTGGCCGTCATGGTCGCGCCCCTTTTTGCTGGGCTGTCCCCAATGAGTGGGTTAAAGGTTGCGGGTTCTTTACGGGAATGTGGTGTGGGCTGCGGAAATGTGGTTCTTTCCGTACAATAGTTCAACTCGTGTAAACGCAGGGAAGGGACATTCATGGCAGACATGATCGAGATCAAGCATCTCAACAAGTACTTTGGCGACCTGCATGTGCTCAAAGATATCAATCTCACCGTCAAGCGCGGCGAGAAGCTCGTAATGATCGGGCCTTCC
The DNA here is from genome assembly GCA_900541195.1 of uncultured Collinsella sp. Classification (GTDB taxonomy): domain Bacteria; phylum Actinomycetota; class Coriobacteriia; order Coriobacteriales; family Coriobacteriaceae; genus Collinsella. Next base: position 82,511 of record UQIY01000003.1, read on the forward strand.
GGCTCGGGTAAGTCGACGCTCATCCGTTGCGTCGATTATCTGGAGGAGCCCACGTCGGGCGAGGTCGTCATCGACGGTACGCCGCTCACCAAAAAGAATCACCTGGAGATGGCTCGCAAGTACAGCTCCATGGTGTTTCAGCAGTTCAACCTGTATCCCAACATGACGGTGCTGGGCAACCTGACGCTCGCACCCATCAAGCTGCAAAAGAAGAGCAAGGAGGAGGCGACCGAGATCGCCATCGCCGCGCTCAAGCGCGTCGGCATGGCGCATAAGGCTGGCGAGTATCCGCAGAACCTCTCGGGCGGTCAGCAGCAGCGCATCGCCATCGCCCGTGCCCTGTGCACCAAGCAGCCTATCATCCTGTTTGACGAGCCGACCTCGGCGCTCGACCCCGAGATGGTCCAGGAGGTACTGGACGTTATGATTGAGCTCGCGCAGGAGGACATCACCATGATCTGCGTGACGCACGAGATGGGCTTTGCGCGCCAGGTGGCCGACCGCGTCATCTTTATGGAGGACGGCCGCATTCTGGAGGAGGGCACGCCCGAGCACTTCTTCGATAACCCCGAGAACCCGCGTTGCCGCGAGTTCCTGTCCAAGATTCTGCACTAGGCGCGGTGATGGACATGACGGATATGACGAGGGCGGCCGTGTCGCGCCGTCACTTTTTGCAGCTGGCTGGCGCCGGCATGCTCGCGCTGACGGGGACCGCGCTTACCGGTTGCGGCAACTCCACCAGCGGTGAGGGCTCCGACAAGGGGTCCAAGCTTGCGGCCATCAAGTCGCGTGGCCATCTGAATGCCGGCGTTAAGAAGGATGTTCCCGGCTACGGCTATTACGACACCGCCAAGGGCCGCTTTGAGGGCATGGAAGTCGATTTGTGCTACCAGATCGCCGCTGCCGTCTTTGGTGTGAGCTACAAGAAGGCTCGTGCCCAGGAGCTTGTCGAGTTTACCGACGTAACGCCCAAGACGCGCGGCCCACTGATCGATAACGGCCAACTCGACGTGGTCGCGGCGACCTACACCATCACCGACGAGCGCAAGAAGAGCTGGGATTTCTCGACGCCGTACCGCACCGACTACGTGGGACTCATGGTCAAGAAGCGTTCGGGCTTTACCTCGATTGAGGACCTGGACGGCAAGGTCATTGGTGTGAGCCAGGGCGCCACCACGCAGGGCCTGATCGAGCAGATGATCAAGGACAACGGCTTTAGCTGCAAGCCCGAGTTTAGGGCCTTTAGCGGCTACCCCATCATCAAGAGTTCGCTCGACGCCGGCAATATCGACGTCTTTGCCATGGACCGCTCCACGCTGGCCGGTTACATGAACGAGACCGTTGAGCTGCTGCAGCCCGAGGTCAAGTTTGGCGAGCAGGGCTACGGCGTGGCGACCAAGAAGGGCTGCGACCTTTCGGCCGTGGTCGATCAGGTGATTTGCGATCGCCTGGCCGACGGCTGGCTCGACCAAGAGGTCAAGACCTGGGGTCTTGTATAGGCGCATCGTCCAGGGAAGGAATCAAATGCTCGAAGGATTATTTGACGCCGACCGTTGGTCGACGACATTTCAAAACATGGGGCCCTTCTGGGAGGGCTTTGGCGTGACGCTACAGGTGGTCGTTGCCGGCCTGCTGCTGTCGCTGGTGCTGGGCACGCTGCTGGGCGTGTTCTCTACCACTCGCTCGCGCGTGCTGCGCGCCATAAGCCGCGTGTACGTGGAGTTTTACCAGAACACCCCGTTGCCCGTGCAGGTGCTCTTTATGTACATGGCCGGTCCGCAGTTTTTGCAGGCCATAACCGGTGCCGATCAGCCGGTGCGTATCGCGCCGTTCGTGCTGGGCTTCTTGGGCGTGGGCCTGTATCACGCTGCCTACATTTCGGAGGTCATCCGCACTGGTATCGAGGCGGTTCCGCGCGGTCAGATGGAGGCGGCCCAGAGCCAGGGCTTCACCCGTGCCCAGGCGTACTGGTACATCGTGCTGCCCCAGACATTCAAGATCATTCTGCCGCCGCTGTGTAACCAGGCGCTCAACCTGGTCAAGAACACGTCGGTGCTGGCGCTTGTGGCCGGCGGCGACCTTATGTACCGTTCCGACAACTTTGTGAGTCTGTACGGTTACCTGCAGGGATACATCGTCTGCTGCCTTATGTACTTCATCATCTGCTTTCCGCTCGCCATGCTGGTGCAGTGGCTCGAGCGTCGCTCCAAGGAGCGTCCGCGCGGCGTGAGCCTGGCCGAGCTGGGGCTCGACAATGTAGAGGAGGCCTAGCGCATGGAAATCTTCAACGCGACCAACCTGCTCTACATTTGGGGCGGCTTTGTTAAGACGATCGAGATCTCGGCGCTGTCGATCTTTTTCTCGCTCATCTTTGGCACGGTGCTGGCGCTCGTTAAGAGCTATGCGCCCCGCCCGTTCCGTATTATGGTGAGCGCCTATATTGAGCTGTTCCGTTGCACGCCGAACCTGCTGTGGATCCTGTTTATCTACTTTACGGTGCAGGGTTTGGACATTGTGATTTCGACCATCGCCTTTACGCTGTTTACCAGCGCTGTTATGGCTGAGATTGTGCGCGGCGGCCTCAACTCGATTCCGCGCGGCCAGTTTGAGGCGGCGCAGAGCCAGGGCTTCGGCTTCTTTGCCACCATGCGCTACATCATTCTGCCGCAGACGTTTAAGACGATCATTCCGGCGCTGTTTAGCCAGTGCACGACCGTCATCAAGGACAGCTCGTATCTTTCGGGCATTAACGTGGCCGAGCTCATGTACACGGCAAACGTCGTGATGGCCCACGCGATCGATCTGTCGCAGGTGCTTATGCTCTACGGCCTGGTGTTTGCGATGTACTTTGTGCTCAACTTTGGTATCTCGCTGCTGGTTCGCGCATATCAGAGGCGAATGGTGGCAGCGTAGAATGTGGCAAAGGGACAGCCCCTTTGCCACATAGAGAAAGGAATCGCGATGAGCGATCTGGAGAACAAGAAGAATCCTGTGGTCATTACCATCGCGCGCGACTTTGGCGCCGAGGGCCACGAGGTTGGTCGCATGCTTGCCGACGAGTTGGGGATTCCGCTGTACGACAACGAGCTGCTGGTGCGCGCGTCTCTGCGCGCGGGCGAGTCGCTCGATAAGATGGCCGCCTATGACGAACGTCTGGCCGTGGAGAACATGGCGTTCCTGCCCGACCGCTACGATGCGCGCTCGTACTCGGACAAGTTGTTCCAAAAGATGAGCCAGGTGATTTTGGATCTGGGCGAGACCGAGAGCTGCATTATTGAAGGTCGCCTGTCCGATTACCTGCTGCGTAACAACCCCAACCATATTGCCGTGTTGGTGACCGCACCCTTTGAGGACCGCGTCGAGATCGTGCGCAAGAAGCGTGGACTTAACAAAAAGAAGGGCGCCAAGCTGGTCAAGCAGCAGCAGAAGGCGCGCGAGGCGTTCTACAAGCGCTACAGCGCCGGAAAGTGGAAGATGACGAGCGGCAAAGACATCGTCGTCAACCGCGCCAAGTTGGGACGCGAGGGCTGTAAAGACGTTATCGCCGCCGCCTACCGCTACAAAGTGGCGCAACTCGAGGCTTAACCGACCAAAAACCACCACAAAGGGGACAGTGAACTGCCTCCCATTTCTTGGACATCGGGAAATGGGAGGTTTTCCATGAGTATAGACCTCAGGGTGAAGCACGACCTGGAGTCCAGGAGGCGGGCCGTCGAGCTCTTCGACGCCGGCGTCGGCTGCAAGCCGGCGGCCGAGGCCCTGTCCGTCCCCCGCGAGACCGTGAGAGAATGGCAGTGGGTATACCGGGCGTTCGGAAGCGAGGCGCTGCTGTCCATGGGCGGGAAACAATCCAGGTACACATTCGAGCAGAGGGTCGCCGCGGCGTCGGCCGTGGTCGACGGCGGGATGGCGAAGGCCGACGCCATGGCCGAGTTCGGGATCAGGTCGAAGTCCCCGCTGGAGCGCTGGTGCAGGCTCTACCGCGAGGGCGGCGCCGAGGCGCTGCGGCCCCGCCCGAAGGGCAGGCCGAGGGGGTCGAGGTCGAAACCCCGGGCCCGCACCCGCGAGCAGGAGCTCGAGGAGCGCTGCCGCAGGCTCGAGGCCGAGGTCGCCTACCTAAAAAAATTGCGCGCCCTGGTCGAGCGGGACGGGCTCTGACCAGGGCGGCGGCCGAGGCGGTGAGGGCGCTGCGCGCGGAGGGGCACTCCCTGCGCCACCTGCTGGAGTGCTCGGGGCTCAGGAGGTCGACCTACTACTACGCGCTGGCGCACCCGCGGAGGCCGACCAGGCCCGAGCTGCGCGACGCCGCGGCCGAGATATTCTCGCGCACCGCCAACGGCTGCGGGCACCGGCAGATAGCCATGTGCCTGCGCGCCGAGCTGGGCGCGGTCGTGGCCGACAAGACCGTGCTCAAGATGATGCGCGAGATGGGCATCCGGTGCGGGATGTTAGCGTCAATATAATTTTCACCATTTCCACCAACGCATTTTCGCCAATCGCG